>JAZFUC010000034.1:0-2424 GCA_036446995.1 Dehalococcoidales bacterium
TCTGAAGGAGGACTTCTTAATGGAATGGGGAATGGCAAACCGCATGGCGCAGTTAATACAGGCGGACGGGCACACGCTGTTTATGCCGGTGGACCATGGTAATTTTCAGGGCCCGACCACCAGGCTTGAGAAACCGGGAGAAACGCTTAAGCCGCTGCTGCCTTACTCGGACGCTCTTTTTATTACCCGGGGCGTTCTGCGTTCTTCCGTTGACCCAACCAATTCAAAGCCGATTATTCTCAGAGTGTCGGGGGGAACCAGCGTTATCGGCGCTGATCTGGCCAACGAGGGAATCACTACCTCTATGGAGGAGGCAATACGCCTGAATGTGGCCGCGGTGGGCATATCCGTTTTTGTCGGTACTGATTATGAAAAAGATTCGTTATTGAATCTCTCTAAACTGGTTAATGAAGGTGAGAGATACGGCATACCGGTGATGGCTGTTACCGCCGTGGGCAAGGAACTGGAAAAGCGGGATGCCCGCTACCTGGCTCTGGCTTCAAGGATTGCCGCCGAACTGGGGGCCCGCGTGGTCAAGACATACTGGTGTGAGGATTTCGAAAAAGTAACTACGGGTTGCCCTGTTCCGGTGGTTATGGCCGGCGGCCCTGTTGTCGATACCGAGCTTGAATGCTTCGAGTTCGTCTATGACGGGATGCAGAAGGGGGCTATCGGGATAAACCTGGGACGGAATGTCTGGAAGAACGACTACCCGGTGCCGATGATCAAAGCGCTGAGGGCAATTATTCACGAAAACGCCACTCCCCAGGACGCCCAGCAGATATATGAGAGCGAGAAAGCCGGGGAATCCGCCAGGTAGTGTCCGGCGGGCTGATGAATAAAATGCGCACTGCCGTCTGGTACAGCAACCGGGATGTCAGAACAGAGGAGCGCCCTGTTCCCACAATCGGCCCCGATGAAGTGCTGGTGCAGGTGGAGGCCTGCGGTCTCTGCGGCAGTGATGTTATGGAGTGGTACCGCCTTGACCGGGCTCCCCTGGTACTGGGTCACGAGATAGGCGGCCGGATTGTGGAAGTGGGGGAGGGGGTTGGCCGTTATAAAACCGGGGACAGGGTAACGGTGGCCCATCATGTTCCCTGCAATACCTGTAAATACTGCCTCAGCGGCCACCATACCGTCTGCGATACTCTCAGGACTACTAATTTCGACCCTGGCGGGCTGGCCGAATATGTCCGCCTTCCGGCCATCAATGTAGACCGTGGTTTATTTCTCCTGCCTGATGGAGTGTCCTATGAAGAAGCCACCTTCGTTGAGCCGCTGGCTTGCGTGCTGCGAGGTCTCAGGAAAACAGGCTTCAAACCGGGGGACACCGTTCTGGTAATCGGCAGCGGAATCGCCGGGCTGCTCTATGTACAGCTGGCAAGGGCGCAGGGAGCCGGAAGGGTAATAGCCTCCGATATCAACAGCTACCGCCTGGAAATGGCTGAAAAGCTTGGTGCGGATAATGTAATTAACGCCGCTGACGACCTCGTTGCCCGGCTCAGGGAGTTAAACGATGGTCACCTGGCTGACCGGGTTATTGTCTGCACCGGGGCTGAATCTGCCCTTGCCGGTGCTTTGAATGCGGTGGACAGGGATGGGGTTGTAATATTCTTTGCCCCTACCGGACCCGGATTTACCTTTCCCTTTTCAATAAATGATGTTTTCTGGCGTAATGATATAACCATCACCACTTCATACGCCGCCAGCCCGGCTGATTACCAGACGGCCCTGGACCTGGTTCATGCCGGTAACATGCCGCTCAAGGAGATGATAACTCACCGGCTGCCCCTGGCCGAGGCCGGAGAAGGGTTTCGTCTGGTGGCGGCGGCCGAGGACTCATTGAAGGTAATTATCGAGCCTCAACGCTAATCAGCTGCCGGACGGCTCCTCCCCGGCCAGGTTCTTCAAAAGCTCCTCAGGAACTACCCTGCCTGCTGAAATTATCATTTTAAGCGCGCTGTCCACAGATATATCGATTGGAGTTATTTCCCCTTCATCAACTATCTGAAGGTATCCGGATGTCGGATTCGGGGATGTTGGGATAAAGACGCTGTATATTTTCTTGTTCGGTTCCTGGGTCAGTTCATTGGTGATAAAGCCGATTACCTTCATCCCCTTCCTGGGAAACTCGGTCAGCACCGGTTTCATCTGACTTAACCCGCTCGGCGCCGTGAAGCTCTCCACTATCTGCTTGATACCGGTGTAAAACCAGCGAAATACCGGCATAAAGGGTATTCCCAACTCTATATAGTGCAGTAATTTCTTGCCTATGACATTGCTGGCCGCAAATCCGGTCAGCATGATTAGCACCATTATTATGGCAAACCCCAAACCCGGCGGCGGGTTTACCCAGACAGTGCTGATAAGGGGCTCGAGAATAGCATCTATTTTGTTGAACGTCCACCACAGCACCCAGATAGC
>JAZFUC010000035.1:0-5873 GCA_036446995.1 Dehalococcoidales bacterium
GTGAAGCACCTCCTTTTGAGGTGTTTTTTTTTGCCAGCTTGAATACAGAAAAAAGGATAAATACGTCAGGAACAACCATGATTAGGAAGAAATTATACTACTTCTCAGCAATATTAATTACCCTGGGTTTAATATCAGGGATTGCCGGTTGTGGTTCCTCATCTGATTCGCCGTCACCCCTGGCGCCCCGCCAGAGACTGAAAGTAGCCACTACCACCAGCCTTTACGACACCGGACTATGGGGATACCTGGAGCCGATGTTCGAAGAGGAATATGACATCGAGCTGGATGTGATGTACGCCGGCACCGGCAAGGCCCTCGAGCTCGGCCAGAGGGGAGACGTGGATATCATTACCGTTCATTCGAGGGCCCGCGAAGAGCAGTTTATTATTGATGGATACGGGGTAAAGCGGGTACCCTTCGCTTACAACTATTTCCTTATCATCGGTCCGGAATCAGACCCGGCCGGAATCAGGGGTATGACTCCGGAGGCGGCTTTCAAACAGCTAATGGAATCAGGTACCGAGAGCTTCGTCTCCCGGGGTGATGACTCAGGAACCCACTCCAAGGAAAAGGCAATCTGGCTGGCGGCCGGGTATGAATATGAGGCGGTGCAAAATGCCGGCCCCTGGTATGTGGAGGCCGGAATTGGTATGGGCCCGGCCCTGGCGATGGCTAATGAAAAGCTGGCCTATATTCTTACCGATATGGGTACCTATTTATCTTACAAGTACAGGCTGGAACTGGAACTGCTGATTGATGAAACCAGACTGGAACTGGTACCGATAGTGGATAAGGGAGATATATTATTAAATGTATACTCGGCCATTGCTATAAATCCGGGAAACGCCCCCAAGGCAAATATTGAAATGGCCAATAACCTGATTAGTTTCCTTACCTCCCCGGAGATACAAAAGCTCATCGGCGCTTACGGTTATGAAGAATACGGTTTGCAACTGTTTACTCCCTGCACCGGGGAGTGTAAGTGATAAAAGAGGGAACAAATATTAGTCTAAAACTACATTCAGGCAGGATAGATATTTGACCGAGATATGGAACGGCTTTACTAAAGCCCTGGAATTAATTCTCTCGCTTGACCCGGAAGTAGTGGAAATTTCCGGCAGGTCGCTGGTTATTTCGATAACTGCGGTGGCGCTGGCATCGGTCATCTGCCTGCCCCTGGCCAGCCTGATTCACTTTAACAAATTCCCCGGCAAGAGGACCCTGGTAAGCCTGATTCAGACTTTTTACAGCATCCCTACCGTGGCGGTAGGCCTGTTTGTATTCCTCCTTTTTTCCCGAGTCGGGCCATTGGGAGGACTGGACCTACTGTTTACGCCAACGGTAATGGTAATCGGCCAGATGCTGCTGATAACGCCGGTACTGCTGGGCCTGACCATATCAGCCCTCAGCGGGGTAAATACGGCCATAATAGACACGGCCCGGTCTCTGGGAGCCGGGGGTTTTCAGATGACGGCTCTGATTTTAAGAGAAGCCCGGTTCGCCGTCCTGGCGGCAATCAGCCTGGCCTTCGGCCGGGCAATCTCTGAAATCGGCGTGGCTATTCTGGTCGGCGGCAATATCAGGGGATTCACCAGGGTTATCACCACGGCCATAGCCCTGGAGACCTCCAGGGGTGATATCGAGTTTTCAATAGCTCTGGGCATAATCCTCATTTTTATTGCTCTGGTCACCAATATTGTATTAAATAGGATACAGCAGAGGTAGCTATGCCTTTAATTGAAACGGTAAATCTTTACCAGAAACAGGGGAACAATGATATCCTGAAAAACATCAACCTGACGGTTGAACGGGGGGAAGTGTTCGCCCTTATCGGCCCCACCGGGGCCGGCAAGACCACCCTGCTGCGGCTGCTCGACCTGCTGGACCTGCCCCGGTCCGGGCAGATATATTATCAGGGAGTGGACACGTCAGGCCCGGCCGGACGGAGAGCGGAACTGCGCCGCCGGATGGCTTTCGTCTTCCAGAAACCGGTCGTCTTCGATATGAGCGTATATGATAATATCGCCACCGGTTTGAAATGGCGAAAAGAAAAGAAGAGTGAAATTCACCAAAAGGTAGACAGCATACTGGAGATGGTGGACCTGTCAGATTACCGGCACAGGAGGGCCCGCACCCTCTCCGGAGGAGAAGTGCAAAGGGTGGCCATCGCCAGGGCCGTGGTCAGCGAACCGGAACTGCTGCTGATGGACGAGCCCACTGCCAATCTGGACCCTGCTTCATCGATGAGAGTAGAAGCCCTGATAACGGATATTATCCGCCACTATAACACCACCATAATAATGGCCACTCACGATATGGCACAGGGACAGCGGCTGGCCGACCGGGTGGGAGTGATGCTGGAGGGAGAAATACTGCAGAGCGGAGACTGGCGCCAGGTGTTCAGTTCTCCCCACAATGAGGATGTAGCCAGTTTCGTTGGTGTTGAGAATATAATAGAAGGGACGGTGGAGTCCAGCCAGGACGAAATTGTCAGCATAAACGCGGGCGGCAATGAAATCCAGGCGGTCTCGGATTACCCGGTGGGAAAGGAAGTGGGTGCCTGTATCAGGCCGGAGGATATTACCCTGTCCAAGAGACGGCTATCAACCAGCGCCCGCAACTCGTTCGCCGGCAGGATAAAAAAGATAGTATCATTCGGAGTGTTGGCCAGGGTGGAAATCGATTGCGGATTCTCCCTGGTGGCTCTGGTCACCATGAGGTCGGCTGAAGAAATGGGCCTGGAAAAAGGCAAGCAGGTATACGCCAGCTTCAAGGCAACTGCCGTCCATGTTATCAACCGGTGAAACGATGATTATAATAAATAAGGAGCGGCAATGCTAGAGGTAAAAGATTTATGCGTCCAACTGGGTCAGTTCTTCCTGAAGAGTGTCAACCTGGAGGTCAATGATGAAGAATACTTTGTCCTCCTCGGCCCAACCGGGGCGGGTAAAAGCGTGCTCCTGGAGTCCATCGCCGGGCTGATTCCGACTACCAGCGGACAGGTATCTATCAACGGCCGGGATGTTACCAATCTCAACCTGGAAAACCGCCGGATAGGCTTTGCCTTCCAGGACTATTCACTTTACCGCCACCTGACGGTCCGTGACAATATCTCCTTCGGCCTGATGTGGAAAGACAAGAAACAAAAAGATATTAACAAGGCGGTGGACCAGGTTATCGAACTGCTCGGCTTGGGCGACCTGCTGGAAAAACGGCCCTGGTCATTAAGCGGCGGCCAGAGCCAGAAAATAGCCCTGGCCCGGGCAATCGCCATCACTCCGGACCTGCTCATCCTGGATGAACCCCTGAGCGCGGTCGATTCCGAGACAAAAGAGGACTACGAAAGAGAACTGAAAGAGCTGCATAAACGTCTTAAGCTGACCACCATGCATGTAACCCATAATTTTGAGGAGGCGATAGCCCTGGGTGATCGTATCGCAGTCATAATGGGCGGCGAGGTGCTCCAGGTAGGCACCCCGGACCAGATATTCCGCCACCCCCAATCCGAGAAGGTAGCCAGATTCCTGATGGCCCGGAATGTTTATCAGGGAGAGGTATCCGACGGCCCCGAGGGACGGGGCGCTTTCTCTTTCGACGGGATTAAACTGGCCGCCGAAACAACGCTGCGGGGCCAGCTGAAAGCCTCGGTGCGGCCGGAAGACATCATTATTACCCGGGAACCGCCCGCTCCGGGCAACGGCAATACCCTCCAGGGCACCATCACCCGGATTAGTGACCGAGGCTCGGCTATCTACGTGACTGTCAGCGTGCCCCCGGATTTCACCAGCCTGATGCTGCGCCGGTCTCTTAACGAGCTGGGCCTGAAAGAGGGAGAGAAGGTGTTCCTGACATTCAAGGCGGGTGATGTAAATGTTTTTTAGACCGGGAGCGGGGATAACAAAACTTGAAAGGATAAAAATATGACCGGTATAGTTGATTCCTGGCAGCGCCAGATTAATTACCTGAGAATATCAGTGACCGACAGCTGTAATCTGAATTGCGTTTACTGCTCGGTGGGTTCGTTACCCCATCTGGAGCGGGAGGCTATTTTAAGCTATGAGGAAATCCGGAGGGTAGTCGAGGTGGCCGCCGGTATGGGTATTAAAAAGGTGCGTCTCACCGGTGGCGAGCCCCTGGTCAGGCCGGACCTGAGCAAACTGGTCGGCTCACTGGCGAAGATAGAAGGCATCGACGATATATCACTGACCAGTAACGGAATACTGCTGGGCAAGTACGCCGCTGAACTTAAAAAAGCCGGTCTGAAACGGGTAAACATAAGCCTGGATTCGCTCCGGGAGGACAGGTTCAAACAGATTACCGGCGGCGATAAACTGTCCGAAGTGCTTTCCGGCATCGAAGCGGCCCACCGGGCGGGTCTGGAACCGGTAAAGATAAATATGGTGGTGATGCGGGGCACCAATGATGACGAGGTAGTGGATTTCGCCCGCAAGAGCATCAATGACGGCTGGCACGTCAGGTTTATTGAGTTTATGCCCATCGGGACAGCTAATGATACGGCTTCGGAGCTGGTTTCCAGCCAGGAAATTATGGAACGCCTCCAGATCCTGGGCAAGCTGGAGCCTTATACCGGCGACACCGGCAACGGCCCGGCCCGGTACTACCAGTTCCCGGGAGCCAAGGGCACCATCGGCTTCATCACCCCGATGACGGAGCATTTCTGCGAAGGCTGTAACCGGCTGCGCATTACCGCAGACGGGCAATTGCGTCCCTGCCTGCTGGCTGATGACGAGATAAACCTGAAAGAGGCACTAAACAGAGGGGCCGACCCGGACGAGATAAAACAGCTCATCCAGCGGGCGGTCATCATTAAGAGAGAAGGCCACAACCTGACCGGCGGGCTGGCCCCGGAAGTGGCCAGCCGCCCGATGTGCCAGATAGGGGGATAGAATTGAGAGTTTACCAACCCAGCAACAGAAAGAAAAAAAGGGGAAGCTTGAAGGGGCGAAGCCCCTTCAAAACAACACTTCCCCCTCTCCTTTGAAGGAGAGGGGGACCGAGGGGGTGAGGTATAAAAATGACTGACGAATTGACCCACCTGAATTCAAGCGGTGCAGCAAAGATGGTGGATGTGGGGGAAAAAGCGGAAACCCGCCGGGAGGCCGTAGCTAAAGGCAGGGTAATAATGAAACCGGAAACCCTGGAGCTGATTAAAACGGCCGGACTGAAAAAAGGGGATGTCCTGGCCGTGGCCCGGGTGGCCGGCATAATGGCTGCCAAGAAGACGCCGGACTTAATTCCCCTTTGTCACACCATTCTGGTGGATGAAATATCCGTCGATTTCGACCTTTCGGGGGAGGACTCCATCGGCATCACCGCCACGGCCAGATGCAGCGGCAAGACCGGGGTGGAGATGGAGGCAATGGTGGCCGTCTCCCTGGCCGCCCTGACCATCTACGATATGGCCAAATCCGTAGACCGGGGAATGACCATCTCGGAAATTTACCTGGACAGTAAAAAAGGCGGCAAAAGCGGGACTTACCAGAGGAAATAGGGACTCAAATGGAAATAATCAAGGCTACAGAGAAACACATTCCTGAGATTTTAGAACTCTGGATAGAGTTCATGAAGCACCATGAGGAAATTGACCCCCGTTTCCCGATGCGGGCCGAGGCTCCGGCCAATTTTGAGATACACATAAGAAAACAGATGGAGGCGGAAGATACTCTGGTGCTGGCGGCTCTGGATGAAGGCGGCACGGTCGGCTTTGCCGTAGCCAATATTGCCAGCTATCCACCGATTTTCGAATTTGAGAAATACGGTGCTATTGACAGCATAACCGTCGAAACCCGAAGCCGGAGAAAAGGCATTGGCGACCAACTGATGGACAAAATATACGAATGGTTCGATTC
>JAZFUC010000036.1:0-4950 GCA_036446995.1 Dehalococcoidales bacterium
ACAGGCTTGCTAAAATAAAAATAATGGTATACATTGAAACTACAGAGGAGTTATGGTATACTTCGGTACTTCCGGTTTCAGTTATAATGACTGGGTAGGAAAATTCTACCCAAGAGGTATGCCCAAACGCGAATGGCTCAGCTATTATTCCCGGGAATTCAATACCTGCGAGGTTAACTCAACCTATTATGCCATACCCGGCCCATCCGCAATGAAGGCCATGGTGGAGAAAACAGGCCAGGACTTCTTATTTTCTATTAAAGCGAATCAGCAAATGACCCACCAGAGAGATGATAATGCGGCAGTTTTTAAGGATTTTTGCCGGATGCTTGAGCCTATCACCGAGGCCGGCAAGCTGGCCTGCGTCTTGGCCCAGTTCCCTTACAGCTTCAAACCGGACAGGACAAACTGGGATTATCTGGGGCGGCTCAAGGAAAGACTGGGGGATTTACCCGTGGTAGTTGAATTCCGTAACGCCCAATGGCTTAATACAGAGGTGCTTGACTGGATGCGCCAGATTGACCTGGGTTTCTGCTGCGTTGATGAACCCCGGTTGCCCAACCTGATGCCGCCTCTCTGCGAAGCGACCAGCCGGACCGGATACATCAGGTTCCACGGACGCAACGCCGCCAAGTGGTGGCAGCACGAGCATGCCTATGAGCGGTATGACTACAGCTACACGGCTGAGGAACTCACCGAGTGGCTGTCGGCTATTCGCAAACTGGATAGTATGACGGAAAAGACGTTTATCTTCGCCAATAATCACTGGCAAGGGCAGTCAGTCAATACCATCCGCCAGCTACAGGAGATGCTGAACTAGTCAGCCCCCGGACATTGATTTCTACACAAACACACATATATAATTGCTTACCTGTTATATTAAAATCGGCAACAGCGTTTTGACCGGACAGGTGGCACCAGGAGGAAGAAGAAGTGAGCAAGAACTATGAGCATCTGCGCACCCGGTTAGTGACGGAGAAGAAGCGCTTGGATGAGGAATTAGAAGTACTGGAAAGCGCCAACCGTCCTTCAGAGACAAGGCGAGAGGGCAGCCCTTTCGGTAAAAGAGAGGAAGAGGCAACTGAGACCCTTGAACTGGAGAAACGTGTAGCCCTCGAGAAACAGATTGGTGAACACCTTACCGAGGTGGAGCGTGCTTTACATAAATTTGAAGAGGGTAATTATGGTTTGTGCGACAGTTGCGGCAAACCGATTGCCACTGACCGATTAGAGGCTCTCCCCCAGGCAGGCCTCTGCGTGGAGTGTAAAGCAAAGAATGCAAAAGGTAGAGTCTCACCGGGATAGACGCTGGGATTTGGTCTTCTTCGTCATCGCCCTGGTGGTACTGGCGGCTGACCAGCTCAGTAAAATCTGGATAAGAGCGTACCCCGGCCTGCAGCCGATATATGAGGCAGGGTTTTTCCGGATCATATACACCAAAAATACCGGGGCTGCTTTTGGCCTGTTGCGGGACCAGTTCCTGTTACTGACCATCACTGCTTTCATCGGTATTATCCTGGTACTGGTTTTTGTCTTTTATTTCTCCCGCCACTATCCCTCCATGGATTCCAGGGCAGGCAGGCTCACCCTGGGACTGGTCCTCGGAGGCACACTCGGCAACCTGATCGACCGGCTGCGTTTCGGATTCGTGACTGATTTTATCAGTGTCGGTTTCTGGCCTGTCTTCAATATTGCGGATTCGGCGGTGATTGCAGGCGTTACTTTATTCGCTTATTTTTTTCTTGTTTCGTCCAGAGATAGTGATTTAGCCGGACCAAGTTTATCCAAGTAAGGCGCGGTCGGCTTGGCCTTAACCTGACCTTCTCCGGCTATTATCCTGTCTTTTCAAGAGACACGGCATCTGTTCCGAGGAGTCTGATTCATGACTGACAATTCCCGGCACTACAATCTGGTAGTTGATGAACCGGGTGTCCGGCTGGATAAGTATGTGACCGACCACTGCGAAGGGCTTTCCCGGACACAGGCTCAAAAACTTATTTCCGGAGGCCATGTCACGGTCAATGACCGGACAGCCAGGGCCGGGCTGAAACTCAGCGTCGGAGACCGGCTGGATATCAGCATACCCCCGGCAGCCCCGAGTTCCCTTGAACCCGAGGCCATTCCGCTCGATATCCTTTATGAGGATACCGACTTGCTGGTAGTCGATAAACCGGCCGGCTTAACCGTTCACCCGGCCCCGGGACATCCGGACCACACCCTGGTGAATGCCATCCTTTCCCACCTGCCCGATCCGGCCGAGGCCGAAGACGAACAGCGGCCGGGGATTGTCCACCGCCTGGATAAAAACACCTCCGGAGTAATGGTGGTGGCCCGGAACGGCCCCGCTCATGCAAACCTGGCCGGACAGTTCAAAGACCGCTCTGTTCTCAAGGTTTACCTGGTACTGGTCAAGGGTCATCTGTCCCCGGAAGACGGTGTTATCGAGGCGCCCGTCGGCCGTGACCCCCGTCACCGGGACCGGATGGCTGTCACGCCTGACAGCCGGGGAAGAGAAGCCAGGACGGAGTATCACGTACTTGAGTACACCGGTGATTACACTCTGCTTGAAGTCCGTCCCATAACCGGCCGCACCCACCAGATAAGAGTCCACCTGAAAGCAATCGGCTTCCCGGTAGTCGGGGACACCGTGTACGGCGTTAAATCACCCCACCTTACCCGCCAGTTTGTCCATGCCTCCCGCCTCGGGTTTAAACTTCCCTCCAGCGGAAAATATGTAGAGTTCAGCGCGGACTTACCCCCGGATTTATCTCAGGCGCTTCAGGAAATCCGCCGCGAATCCTGACTCTCTCTCCAAACACTGACTGCCATCCATTCTTGGATAAATGAACGTCTGCTCCCGGAAAACCCCGTAAGGTAAAAACCGCCGCGGCCTGTTTTTATCGTTAGACGAAAGTACAATATAAAGGTACCTTTTGGCTATTGACACTATCTCGGCGTACGGCTAGAGTTTTTATGTGCCGGCTTCATCTTCGATACTGCCTGAAAAGGGGTAATAAAAAGTGGCAAAGGTTGAAAAAGAGGTTACCGTTATTGCGCCCATAGAGCAGGTCTGTGCCTACATCAGTGAACCCGCCAACGTACCGGAATTCTGGCCCAGCGTGATAGAGATAAAGAACGTAAAGCCTTTACCCAACGGAGGCTACAGCGGCCAATGGCGGTATAAAATGGCCGGCGTGACTTTTAATGGTAGGGGGACCTACATTGAAGTTGTTCCCAATCAGTGGCTCGTTATAGAGACTAAAGGCGGTATAAAGAGCAGAATCACCTGGACTTTCCGCTCCCGCGGAGAAATAACCAGGGTGACCCTGACCATAGAGTATAGTATACCCATCCCGTTACTGGGCAAACTGGCCGAAGCTATCATCGTCAGGATGAACGACCAGGAAGCAGACCTGGTAATGGCCAACTTGCGGGCCCGGTTTATGACAGCCAGCCACTAAACACCCCGTCTGAAAGTATTCAACGCCCCGGCCTGGGAGGAAAACTGACAATAATTCATCTTTTTATCTAACCAATTAACCTGCCTGACTGATGGAATTTCACTCTGTTCTACTCCTGAGAATTAGTAATTTCAGCCCAACACAGGTAGAGTGTAACAAAACATGTCTGAATTTCGTAACAATGATAACCAGGAAAATATCAACCAGCCTGCTGATAAACCTGATGCCAGTCAAATAACCCGGGTGGAAAAACTGGTTATGGGGGCAATAAATGGACAGGCGGATGCATTCGGCGAACTGTATATCGTATTCGTGGAAAAAATATACCGTTATGTCTTTTACCATGTTAACAGTAAGACCTTTGCTGAAGATATCACCGAAGAAGTATTTCTGAAAGCCTGGCGGGCGATTAAATCCTGCAGGGGAAAAGAAAGCACTTTTTCATCCTGGCTTTACCGTATCGCCCATAACCAGATGGTAGACGAAATTCGTAAAAGGCAAAGACGACCGGCTGTGGAGCTGGAAAATGTTGAGAACATCAGTGATAACAGTGAGGGAGTTGAGAAGAACCGGGAGCAACTGGAACTGGCGGGTGTAATCGACCGCCTGCCTCCAAATCAGCGTCAGGTTATCATACTTAAGTTTATTGAAGGTCTGGATAATCCCGAGATTTCCAGGATTATGGGCAAAAGTGAAGGAGCCATCAGAGTATTGCAGATGAGAGGCCTGTCCAGGCTCAGGGAAGAACTGGAGAAAGAGTAATTATGAAAACCGGCCTGCCGGTGATACTTGATGATTGTCTGGAACGGATAAAGAAGGGCGAAACAATCGAGTCCTGCCTTTCCAGATATCCTAAAGCCCGAGAACGACTTGAGCCGTTGCTGCGCGCAAGTCTGTCCCTTTCCTCATTACCCATGGTTCAGCCATCTCCTGAGTTTGTAACTTCATCCAGATCCCGTCTTGTCAACCGTATCGTTCAGGACACCGCAGGAAGGGAAGGGGCCGGTATAACCGGTTTATTCCGCAACCTGTGGCACAGTTTTTCGCAATCCAGAAAGGTCGCCATTCCGGTCGCCATCACCGCACTCCTTATTATATTCGTCGGCCTGTATCAATTCGGGGCGTTTGGTCTGATTACGCCTGCCCCGGTCGAGGAATCCCCCGGTACCCTCAGCATCCTCAGCGGCAGTGTTGAAATCCGGAGTGAGGGGTCGGAAGAATGGCTGGCAGGCACAGATGGAATGGCATTGAATGAAGGGATGGGCATTAAAACCGATGATAATTCTCACGCGCTGCTTACCTTCTTTGAAGGAAGCACTATTAAACTGGAGCCCAATACTTACCTGGAAATCAAGCAGGCCGGAGAAGATGATGAGCAGTCAACGTCCATTATTCTGAAACAATGGCTGGGCAGGACCTGGAGCCGGGTCATAAAAATGATAGACCCGGGTTCCCATTTCGAGATAGAGACGCCAACGGCCACCGCTAT
>JAZFUC010000037.1:0-5814 GCA_036446995.1 Dehalococcoidales bacterium
ATCATCGATATAAAAGGAAATGAGTGAAGAACCGGCTGTCCCCACTCCCTTGTTATTAACTGTCGCTGAAACCGTCAATGTTTCGCCAATTGCCGGTTCTGCCGGCGACCAGACCAGGCTTTGGATATACAGATCGGCCGCCCTGGCGCCCTCTATCACCGTGACATATTCGTTATTATCCTCATCGCTCTCGCTTACCTGGAAGGTGGGGTCGAGTATTATCTTCACTTCCTGTTCATCGGCTATCGCCACCCCCGTGAAAGTTATGGTAACGGAACTATCAGCCGCTATTGGCTGGATAGCTTCAAAACCCGAGGAAAAAGAGCCGACATAATAGTGAAAGCGGGTCAAACCGTTGGCGGTGCCCCCCTGATTTTTTACTGTAACGCTGAATCCGATTGTTTCCCCGACCGACGGGTCAGATGGTGACCAGGTAATGTCCTCGACGATGAGGTCCGGCAGTACTGGGGGTAAGCTGAAGAGCATCACATTATTGTCTTCGTCAGTCTCCTGAACAATATCAGTAGGGTCCAGGGTAAGTCTGATATCATAGTATCCGGTTTGAACTACATAGCTGAACGTTGCGATATATGTCTCCCCGGCGGCTATCGGCTGGATACTCACACTATCTATCAACTCGTCATTAACATATGGATAAATAAACGAACTTACCGCGTTGCCTTCACCTATATTGGTTACATTTACGCTGAAAGTAACAGTAGCGCCCTCCTCAGGGTTTTCCGGAGACCAGGTTACGGAGCTTAATATCAGGTCCGGAATCAGGGTGGTGATAGTGACAGACCGGCTATTATTTGCTTCATTACTCTCCGCAATCCAGTTTTCCTCATCGATAATCATGGTGATGGTATGGGAACCATACTGGGCAATCCAGATAAAGTCCTCGGTGGCGGTATCTCCGGCCTGGATTATTTCAATTTCCTTTGTCAGCTTGAGGGACCCGTCGACATAGTAATTGACCTGTGAAGTACTGGTCCTGACCGTGCCCCTGTTTTTTATGGTAACGGTAAGGGTTACAATATCTCCTTTGGAGGGATTTTCCTGTGTGGGAGTTATGGATTCAATTATCAGGTCAGGTAAATGTGATGAAAACTGAGTACCGCCGGAACCGCCGGAGTCATCGATTGCCCGGTTGGAGTCACCTGAGACCGGGTGATACCGGGCGGCAACCCGACTTTCAACAACAGACCATGTGTTAATTCCGGTTTCGGGGCTGGCGCAGCCCGTGATGAGGCTGAATAACAGCAGGCAGAGCGCTGCCGCCACTATATATCTACCCCCGTTGCATTTTCTCATTTAATTACCTGTTATACCGTCTGCCGCTAAATCCCGGGCAGACCAATATCATATCATGCGGATTGAGGCTTTGAAATGGTTTCATCGGCTACTTTTGTATCGTTTTGGGCTTACTTCAGTATCGTTCTGCTAACGAATCCTCCCGGTTCCCCGGCTTCATCATGCTTCACCTGTCTCTTCTCGAGCCGCTTTGTCGATGATTTCTGTCATCCGGTCCTGGTCCAGCTCTTTGACGATAATCAGTTTTCTTTTTGCCCTTGCGCCTTTTTGAATAACCACCCGGCTTTTAGCTATTCCCAGGATACCTCCCAGGTATTTAGCCAGCTCCCGGTTGGCTTTCCCTTCAGTTGGCGGAGCGGCGATTCGTATTTGCAGGACACCGTCTTTCTGTCCCAGCAACTGGTTCCGGCGGGCATTAGGCTGCACCTGAACAGCTAGTTTGGCCTCTTTGTCATTCATAGGTCGAGGCATCCCGACTGGCAGGTTTACACACCGGGAGGTCCCTCGCTAAGTAGTCTCAGTTTGTCCTCGTCGATGATGACTACTTTCCCCCGGGTTGAACGGATGATTCCCCTTTCTTTTAGCTGGCTCATAACCCTGATGGCCGTCTCCGTGGTGGTGCCGGCCATATCGGCAATCTCCTGTCTGGTAAAGGGGAGAGTCAGGCCCAGTTTTAAAGACAGCATCACCAGTATACCGGCCAGCCGCTGTTCAACCCTGACTCCGGCAAAATCCCTGAGTCTGTTCTGGGCGTCCCTTAACCGTTCCCCTAAAAGATTAATTATTCTCAGGGCAACCTGGGGATGGTTGGTGAGGTATAACAGGAAATCCTCCGTCTTGATAGCCAGGACCTTTGTATCTGACACCGCCTGGGAGGAAGCAGGGTAGGGCTTGTTTCCGAATACGGCCACTTCACCGAACGTCTCGCCGGAATCAAAGAAGGCGAAGATGAACTCTTTTCCGGCCGAGGAGTTTTTGAAAATCTTGACCTTCCCTTCGGCGACTATGTAGAGCCAGGCCGGGTCATCACCATCCCAGAATATAAATTCGCCCGCTTTGAAATTACGCTCGGCGGCCACGGCTGCCAGTTTATCCAGCTCGTCGTCATTCAGACCGGAGAATATGGGCGTCTGCTTCAATATCTCTGTTTTGAGCAACTCGATGGACCCTCTAACTTGAATTATATCAAATCTGCATCGTGTCTCTTAAGAAAATTATAGCATAAATGGCAAAATCGGCCGTGGCCCAGCCTCGGCATGTGATGAACGGCCAGCGTATTGACAATGGAGGCCTGGCTTTATTAGACTGGAGTTAGAGGCAACGATATATAGGCGTGACGAATCCCGTTGCTGTTCAGGCCTTTTCAGGCGTTTTCATCACAGGATGACGGGAGTTTGTATTAGGAAAATATGGCAAATAAAAAATTTCTT
Source organism: Dehalococcoidales bacterium (assembly GCA_036446995.1). GTDB lineage: Bacteria > Chloroflexota > Dehalococcoidia > Dehalococcoidales > UBA2162 > JAZFUC01. The sequence continues at coordinate 2,745 of JAZFUC010000037.1, forward strand.
CCACCCGGCTTGACTTATCTGGCTGATAATATTATCTCCAGGAATAATCTGCTGGGCGCTTCCCGGGGAGCCGGAGCTAAATGGGCTAAAGGCCTTAATCTGCCCAAGGAGTCTGAGACCATCTTTTTTGCCGGTTGCGGATACCAGTACACCGGCGAGCTTAATTCACTGATGTCCCTGATAAGAAAGATAGACAAGGGCGGTATCAGCACGGAAATGACGATGAACCTGGCTAATTTCCAGAAAAAGCTGGGTCTTGACGTCGGCGGGTTATACAGCAAGGTGATGTCACGGGGCGGTGATGCTGAAGCCCAGCCCTTGAGGGACGCCGTTAATGTGCTTAAAAAGCTGGGCCTGGAATTTGGCTATCTGGCCGAGGACGAGCCCTGCTGCGGGGGGCTGCTCCATTATATCGGCATGCAGAAAGAGTTTAACGCCCACTCCCGGGAAGTGTACGGAAGCCTGAAACCCCGGGGAGTGAAACGGATTATCAGCATTATACCTTCCTGCACCAATACCCTTCGTAATCTTATCCCCGGCAGTATTGGCGGAGAAGGTCTGGAGGTCAAACATTTTACCGAAGTAGTCCTGGAGAATATCGGGTCCATTGAAATGCGTTTTCCCCGAAAAGTAAGGCTGGCCTATCATGACCCCTGCCAGTTGGCAAGAAACCTGGGGCTGGTAGACGAGCCGCGCCAGATACTGGGGGCTATTGAAAATTTAGAACTTGTAGAGCCGGAATGGACCACGGGAGATTGCACCACCTGTTGTGGAGGCGGGGGGGGCTTTGAGGCGGTTTTCCCTGAATTAAGTGAAATACTGGCTACCAACCGGGCCAGAGAGCTGGTCGAAGCTGGTGTGGATATTATCGTTACCCAGTGCCCCGGCTGCGTTATGCAGCTTAAAAGCGGAGTCAAGGAATTAAACGCCAAAGGGATAGAGGTACTAGACCTGGCCCAGATAGTGGCAACGGCTATGGGGGTTTAATCAGGATGGCCGGTTTTACCGATTACAAAAAAACAATTATGGACGCGGCTCACAACGACCGGATAAGGCTGGCCCTGTCCCGGGCCATCGCCTCATACCGCTCAAACCGTAATACCGCTCTGGAAAAGTTTCCCCACACAATTAAGATGGCCGAGGAAGTCCTGGAAATGAAGGTGCGCACCATCGGTGATATGGAAGGGCTGGCCCAGGAGGCCATAGAGGCTATTGAGTCGAATAAGGGTCATGGATACATCGCCCGGACGGCCGAAGACGCTCTCAAGATTATCGGCGACCTGGTGGGCAAAGACAAGCTCATCGTCAAGGGTAAAAGTATGACCAGCGAAGAGATTGAGCTGCGCCAGCACCTTGAAAAAATGGGCAACGAAGTTTTCGAGACCGATTTGGGCGAGTATATTATTCAGCAATTGGACTCAAAGCCGATGCACATTCTGTCCCCGGCCATTCATGTCCCCAAGGAGGACGTGGCCGAGCTTTTTTCTAAAATTACCGGTAAGGAGATGCCTCCGGAAGACATTGAAAACATGGTGGCCACTGCCAGGGAACTGCTCCGGGATAAATTTTTCAAGGCGGATATAGGTATCAGCGGGGCCAACGTAGTCGCGGCCGAAACCGGGACCCTGTTTATGATAGAGAACGAGGGTAATATACGCCTCTCTACCGGAGCCCCGCCCGTCCACATTGCCCTGGTGGGTATGGAGAAACTGGTGCCGACTCTCGGGGACGCCTATAAAGTGGCTGAAGTAACCTGGAGGTACGCCAATTACACGGTGCCCTCCTATGTCAGTATGGTATCCGGACCCAGCAAGACCGGAGACATTGAAAAAGTGATTACCTATGGTGCCCACGGCCCCAAAGAATTCCATGTGATATTCCTGGATGACGGTCGGACGGAACTGGCCAAGGACCCGGTTCTGCGCCAGGCGCTGTATTGCCTCAGGTGCGGCGGCTGTCTCTATGAATGCCCTGTCTTTGCCGTCACTGCTGGCCATTTCGGTGATAAGTATTTTACCGGCATCGGGGCCGTCTGGGCGGCCAAGGTCAGTGGCGACCCTGAAAAAGCCGCCTCTTTGGCCTATACCTGCCTGACCTGCGGCCGCTGCAAGGTAAAATGCCCCATGGAAATTGATGTGCCTCAGATGATAATCGAACTCAGAAGGTCGCTGCTCGAGGACGACGATACGGAAAAGCCAGCTTAGGCAAATCCCGCTGAGTATCACGCGTTGTTTCCTCTGCGTCTGAAAATCTGGTAAGATAGACGACACCCCTTTTTTTTACGAAGGAACCTGACTTAGATGAGACAAATTGACAGCAAACAGGTAACTGAAACCGTATCCGGTTTATTCCAGAAGGCCTGTCACTACCTCCCTGATGATGTGTTGGCCGCAATCAGAAAGGCAGCGGAAAACGAGGAGTCGCCCGTGGCCAGGAATGTGCTGGAGCGGATACTTGAGAACTCGGAAATAGCCGTCCGGGAACAAATTCCGCTCTGCCAGGACACCGGCACGGCCGTGACTTTCCTGGAACTGGGCCAGGACGTGCATATAACCGGTGGTGACCTGTACCAGGCGGTTAATGATGGGGTGCGCCGGGGATATGATGAAGGCCGCCTGCGCAAGTCGATGGTGGTGAGGCCTTATTCAGAACGGACAAATACCTCCGATAATACCCCGGCTGTTATATATACTGATATTGTTCCCGGAGACAAGCTCAAAATTACAGCTATGCCGAAAGGCGGCGGGGCTGAAAATATGGCCCGTCTGGCTATGCTGGTACCGGCCGATGGCAGGCAGGGCATCGTGGATTTCGTGGTAAAGACCGTCGATGAAGCCGGCAGCAATCCCTGCCCTCCGATTATTGTCTGGGTAGGCATCGGCGGGACCGTTGACCAGACCGTGATGCTGGCCAAGCGGGCTTTGCTGCGCGAAGTAGGTAGGCCCGCCGACGACTCTGAAAACGCCCGACTGGAGAAAGAAATCCTGAAAAAAATTAATGACCTGGGTATCGGGCCGATGGGTTACGGAGGCAGAACGACCGCGCTGGCGGTCCACATTGAGGTCCGTCC
>JAZFUC010000038.1:0-2201 GCA_036446995.1 Dehalococcoidales bacterium
GGTTTTATCGGCGGGGGGAATATGGGGGAGGCGATGCTGTCAGCCCTTTTAGACAAGGGACTGAGCACACCCCGGGATATCTCCGTTTGTGACGTCAGCCCGGAGCGGCGCAGTCACCTGGAACGGAAATACGGAGTGGGCGTTACCGAGGGCGCGGGGCAGGCCGCCAACGGCGCTGAGGTGGTGGTTCTGGCTGTAAAACCTCAGCACCTGCCCCCGGTACTGGATGAACTGAAAGGACAGTTAAAAGCAGACCAGCTGGCCCTGTCAATCATCGCCGGAGTAACCATTCAGACCCTGTCATCCGGCCTAGCTCATAAAAGCATCGTCAGGGTAATGCCCAACACGCCGGCTCAAATCGGCCGGGGGATGAGCGTCTGGACGGCCACCACCGAGGTAACCGCTTCGCAGAAGGAAATGGCAGGTTCTATCCTGAGAGTTATCGGCCTGGAAATTTATGTTGATGATGAGAAATACCTGGATATGGCCACCGCCGTCAGCGGCAGCGGCCCCGCCTATTTCTTCCTCTTTGTGGAGGCGCTGGTGGAAGGGGCCGTAAAAATCGGCCTTCCCCCGGAGACAGCCGAGACACTGGTGCTGCAGACCATGCTCGGTTCCGGCCACCTTATCGAGGAATCAGACCTGACACCCGCCGAACTGCGCGGGATGGTTACTTCACCCGGAGGCACCACCGCCGAAGCGCTGAAAGCACTGGATGAAGGCAAATTCAATGACCTGGTTGCCCGGGCGGTGAAGGCTGCTTATGACAAAGCCAGGAGCCTTGGCGAGGAGAAATAATGGGCTTCCTTTTTGACTTGCTGGGGTATTTCCTTGAAGTTCTTACCCTGATTATTCTGGCCCGGGTGTTTATATCCTGGGTATCGCCGGGGCAGAGCAATACGGTAACCAACATTCTTTACCTGGTTACCGAGCCGATACTGGCCCCCCTTCGCCGTGTTCTCCCCAAGTACGGCCGGCTGGATTTTTCTCCCATGGCCGCGGTGATAATACTACGGATTGTCATCAGCTTCATCCCCTAGATTACCCCCAAACTCTGTACTCCCCGGGATGAGCGGTATTATTTTTTGTTCAGTATTGACAGAACATACTGAATATATTATACTTTCGGCTGGATAAGGAATACGGATTATACGGATGGACGGCGATAACCAGCTCGAAAAACAGCAATATGCCGAGGAAGTCGGCATATTCTTAGAGCAGAGCGGCATGCCCAGAATGGCAGGGCGAGTGCTTGGCTGGCTGACAGTAGCCGAGCCACCCCATCAGACCATGACTAACCTGACGGAAGCACTGCAAGCCAGCAAAGGCTCTATCAGCACGATGACACGCCTGCTTATTCAGATAGGTCTCATCGAGCGAATCAGCTTACCGGGTCAGCGACGAGATTATTTCCGTATCAAGGCTGATACCTGGGACCAGAAACTGAAGGAAAGCCTGGAGCAGACAACCGCCTTCCGGCAGTTAAGCGAGCGGGGGCTGGAACTGGTTAAGGACGCTGAAAATTCAAACCGGCGCTGGCTGAAAGAAATGCGGGATATGTACATCTTTTTCGAACAGGAACTGCCCGCCATGCTGGAGCGCTGGGAGAAGAAGAGCGGGAAAAAACACACCCGGTGAGTTTACAATATTTTAAAAGAACTGGAAACAGGGAGGCTGCATGGTGAAAAAATGGCGATTTTTAACGGTACTTTTGTTCTGTCTTGTTTTTATCGGCGCCATTTCCTGTGAATCACTCACCGGAGAAGAAGAAAAAGGTGACCAGTTAACCGAGGTGGTGCGCGATGACCTGGTAATTACGGTCTCCGGCACCGGCAACATAGCAGTCTCCGATGACCGGCAGCTTTCATTCGGCACCGGCGGCAAGGTTGAACGGATATTGGTCAAGGAAGGCGATACGGTCAGGAAAGGAGAAGTCCTGGCCGAACTGGAGACTGATGCTCTGGAACTGGCGGTGAAACAGGGGCAGGTCGCCCTGACACAGGCGGAATTAGCCGTGACAGAGGCGCAATTTGCCGTTACCCAGGCACGGGGAGCCGTAGCTCTGGCCCAGTTCAATATCGACTCGGCTGAATATGACCTCGTTTACACCGAGGAACTTCACCTCTGGACGGAAATCAGCGCCGCCCAGGGTGAAGTAGCTGACGCCGCAGACTTCCTGGCCAGCGCCTTAAACAAACTGG
>JAZFUC010000039.1:0-3056 GCA_036446995.1 Dehalococcoidales bacterium
GGTAACACCACCGGCCGATACCGCCCCTGACGCAAGCAAAAGGAGAACTGATTTTTTCCTCCCTGCCACGCCGGTTTTCAGGCCCCTCCCTCCGATTGCAAACATACCTGCTGTCCCGGCCAGCATCGCAATGGCCGCTCCAACCAGGGGAACGGCCATATCTCCGACTCCCTGACGGATAAGCACGGCGCTTACCCCGTAAAACAGCCCGGCCCCGATACCGAAAACCCTGCCGAGTATGGCGTTTTTCCTGGTGCTCACTGGCTGGTCACCGTCAGATAAATTCCAATGACAATGGTCAAAGTGCCGATGATGAGAGCCAGGTTCACGCCCTCCCCCAGAAAGATAACCGCCAGAACAAATGAAAAGAGAGGTGACGAGGCAAACAGGGGAGACGCCTTGGTAACGCCGATGTTTCCGATGGCCAGGTAGTTAAACTGCCTGCCCAGCACATAATTGACTACTCCGACGAGGGTGAACCATAGAAGCGCTGCCACCCCAAGGGAGATCACATCTTTAAAATTGAGGACCAGGGCCAGCGTCCCCAGTATCAGCAGGCTGGACAGCATGGAAATAAAGGTACCGGTGGAAGTCCTGATACCGCCTTCCAGTCCCAGCCTGGCCAGGATAGCGCTGAAAGACCAGAAGCAGGCAGCCGCTAACGCCAACACCATTCCAATCATATTTCTCGGCTCACAATCAGGTCGTGACCCCTGGGACAAACCGGGTCAGCACAAACAGAATAAAAGGTTCGTGAAAATATCAATTATCCGGCATCCGTCGGCTTTCTAACTTGAAGTAGCTGCCTTGGGATATCTGGACATTAACACAGGCCTTCCAAACGGGTCAAATATCCGGCCGGCTATCTTGACAATCGACAGGCGTAGGCCTAGCATAGGCCTATTAGTAAAAACCGTGGAGAAACAGTTGGAATTACCGGAAACAATCAAAGATATCACGGTAGAATGGCTTAACCAGGCCCTCCATGAAAACGGGTTTTTAAAGGATGCCGCTATCATCTCGGTCGGTACCGAGCCGATTGGTATCGGCCAGGGGTTCTCCAGTGAAATGGCCCGGCTGAAAGTAACTTATGAGGGGAATCAGCCTCATCTTCCGGCGACAATGATTGCCAAACTGCCCACTTCTTATGCCGGCATCAGCAAACTGACCCGGATAGCCAACTTTTATGAACGGGAAATAAGGTTCTACCTTGAAATTGCCCCCCGGAGCCCCATCCGCACCCCCGGACTGATTTATGGCGGGGTTGACTCTGAAAACGGACGCTTTGTCCTGCTCCTGGAAGACTGCGCCAGCTACGTTCTGGCCGACCCCGGAATGACCGGCCTGGACTATGAACAGACCCGTTTAATCACAGTCAATATGGCTGATTTCCACACCCGCTGGTGGGACGCGCCGGACCTCCTCTCATTCCCCTGGATGCCGAAGGCCCACATCGATACCGGGGGAAGGCTGTTCAGGAAAAGCTGGGACGCCTGTATTCAAATGGACGAATTTAAAAAAATCCTGCCGGAGGGAGGCCTGGCAGCCGGTGCCAGGATATATGAGCATTATTCCTGGCTGATGGACAACGCCCCCAAAGATAAACTCACCATCCAGCATAATGACCTGAGGTCGGATAACATCTTCTTTGACCCGGAGAACCGGGATAATCCGGTCGTCGTCTTTGACTGGGCGATGGCTTATATCGAGCGGGGAGTCGGTGATATCGCCTTCCTGCTTGGAACATCGCTGACAACCGGCCTGCGGCGAAAGGTGGAAAAGGATTTAATAAGACAATACCACGAACGCCTGCTTGCCGGCGGTATATCTGACTATTCCTTTGAGCAGTGCCGGGCTGATTACCTGACGGCCCTGTTATTTAAAACCTTTGTCCCGGTCATTGCCTTTGCCCGGGTGGACATCAGTGACGCCAGGAGCATGGAAATGTGGAGCCGGACAATAAACCGGTGGTTCTCCGCGATAGTGGACAATGATGCCACCTGCGTGCTGCCCTGACCTTCAAACCAAAACAAATAATTTATGGAGAAGATACCTTGTCAGAAGAAGAAAACAAAATGATTATACGGCACCTCAATGAAGCGTTGAATGTAAAGGTCCTGTCTGCTGTGCACGAACTGGTGGCTGAAAATTATATTTTGCATACTACGTCCGGCCCGGATATAGGCCTGGAGGGTTACAGGCAGTACCTGGAAACAGTCCAGGCCATTTACCCTGACCTCCATATCACCATCGATGACATGATAGCCAATGAGGACAAGGTGGCCCACCGTTTCACCTGGCGGGGCACTCACCAGGGCGGCTGGGCGGGAATCAGACCGACAGGTAAACTGGTTACAGTCAAAGCCATTGCCTTCAGCAGATTCGAAAATGGCAAGATAGCCGAAGAGTGGACCATCCATGACCGGCTCGGCCTTTACCAGCAGCTCGGGGTAGTGCCTTCTATCCAGGAACTGGGCAGGTAACGGAATGCCGTTTGTAAAAGTGAATGACATCAATATCTATTACGAGATTCACGGCTCGGGACCCCGTTTGCTCGTCATCAGCGGAACGGGCGGCGACCTGAGAAACAAGCCCAATACGTTCGACTGGCCCCTGGCGTCTCACTTTGAAATCCTCGGGTATGACCAGAGAGGCCTAGGGCAAACTGACAAGCCGGATATCCCCTGTACGATAGCTGACTACGCCCGGGACGCGGCCGGTCTGCTGGAAGCCCTGGGCTGGGACAGCTGCTCTGTGATGGGGGTGTCTTTCGGGGGGATGGTAGCCCAGGAAATGGCCCTGGGCTATCCCGGACGGGTAAAACAACTGGTGCTGGCCTGCACCAGCAGCGGCGGCGGGGGAGGGGCCTCTTATCCCATTCACGAATTTGACTTACTGCCTCCCCGGGAGAGAGCATTACGAGTCATACCTGTCAGGGACACACGTAATGATGAGGCCTGGCAAACTGCTCAACCCCAAGAATTCCAGCAGATGGTCGAACAGACGGCGGCCAGGTTTCAAAAGGGAGCCGATGAGCCGGCCACGAAAGCAGGCGC
>JAZFUC010000040.1:0-8180 GCA_036446995.1 Dehalococcoidales bacterium
CGTTCTGCCATTAGCTTGGTCTGTTTTTCGGCCTCTTCGACTTTTTTGGCTGCCTCGGCTTCATGCTTTGCTTTCCCTTTGGCTGCCTCGGCTTCTCGTTTAGCCTTTTCCCTGGCCTCTTGTTCGACCGCTATCCTGGCCTGCTTCTCAGCTTCTTCGACTAATTTAGCTGCCTCGGCTTCTTGCCGGGCTTTTTCTTTGGCTTCTTCGGCTTCTTGTTTTGCCTTTTCCCTGGCCTCTTGTTCGACCGCTTTCCTGGCCTGCTTCTCAGCTTCTTCGGCTTTTTTGATTGCCTCGGCTTCCTGTTTGGCTTTTTCTTTAGCCTCTCTTTCAGCCACAATCCTGGCCTGTTTCTCAGCCTCTTCGACTAATTTGGCTGCCTCGGCTTCTTGTCGGGCTTTTTCTTTGGCTTCTTCGGTTTCTTGTTTTGCCTGTTCCTTGGCCTCTTGTTCTGCCGCTATCAGGGCCTGTTTTTCAGCTTCTTCGGCTTTTTTAGCTTCTTCGGCTTCCTGTTTAGCTTTTTCTCTGGCCTCTCGTTCGGCCGCTAGCTTGGCCTGTTTTTCGGCCTCTTCGGCTTTTTTAGCAGCCTCGGCTTCCTGTTTGGCCTTTTCTCTGGCCTCTCGTTCGGCCGTTAGCTTGGCCTGTTTTTCGGCCTCTTCGGCTTTTTTGGCTGCTTCGGCTTCCTGTTTAGCCTTTTCTCTGGCCTCTCGCTCGGCCGTTAGCTTGGCCTGTTTTTCGGCCTCTTCAGCTTTTTTGGCTGCTTCGGCTTCCTGTTTAGTCTTTTCTTTGGCCTCTCGCTCGGCCGCTATCCTGGCCTGTTTTTCGGCTTCTTCGGTTTTATTCGCTTCTATTACTTCTTGTCGGGCTTTCTCTTTAGCCGCCCTCTCGGCGTCTATTTTCGCCTGTCTCTCGGTTTTTCTGGCTTTAGAGGCTTCTATAATTTCCTGTCTGGCTTTCTCTTTAGCCGCCCTCTCGGCGTCTATTTTCGCCTGTCTCTCGGTTTTTCTGGCTTTAGACGCTTCTATAATTTCCTGTCTGGCTTTCTCCTTGGCCGCTCTCTCAGCATCTGCTTTAGCCCGTCTCTCGGCTTCCCTGGCTTTAGACGCTTCTATAATTTCCTGGATGGCTTTCCGGCGGGCAGTATCTTCTGCCTCTTTTAACGCCTGTTTTTCAGCCACCCTGGCTTCTCTTACCTCTATAGATATAGACCTGGGGCGCAGGACCAGAGCGCGCTTGCGCAAGGGATAATTACACCACTGGCAAAAGGCTCCACTGGCTTTCTGACCGCAGTTCGGACATTTAGCCATCAGATTAACCCTTCTCTCTTCAGGCTGAAGAAATTTTCATTGCCGATAATGATATGGTCCAGGACATCTATGCCCATAATATCCCCTGCCTGGGTCAGCCTTTCCGTCAGTTTGATATCGTCTTCGGAAGGCTGCGGGTCTCCGGAGGGGTGGTTATGCACGAAAACAACCGAGGCGGCGCTGGCTAATATTGCCTCTTTAAATACCTCCCTGGGGTGGACTATGCTGGTATCCAGGCTGCCTATTGAAATCTCCGCGCTTTTAATCAATTGGCTCCTGGTATCCAGCAGGAGGGCTATAAAGTGCTCTTTCTTTTTCTCTTTCAGCCGGCCCTTGACTAGGGCCACTGCCTCATCTGGGGTTTTCACTGAAGGTTTTTCATGTAGCTCCTGGGGACCGTCCATCCGGTTAGCCAGCTCGAAGGCAGCTTTAATCTGAGAAGCTTTGGCCGGTCCGATTCCCTTGACCTGGGCGAGCTCTTCATATGAAGCCTGGGCCAATCCTTTGATGCTGCCGAAGCGGCTCAGCAGTCTCTGGACGGTTACCGTTACCGATTCACCGGCTATGCCCCGGCTTAGAATCAGGGCCAGTATTTCCTGTACGGAGAGAGCTTCCGTCCCGAATTTCTGAAGTCTTTCCCGCGGTCTCTCGGAAACAGGCAGGTCATGAATTGTAAATGACTTCTTCACTGATTTCACTCTGTTGTTTCTCTTTGAGCCGTCTCCAGCCAGGCCGCATCCGTTCCGGATTCCCGGTAGTTCGTGATAGCATAGTCCTGCCAAAGGGTATTGAGATCGTCCATATCAAAGCCGTAGACGCTCTCCAGCGCTGCGTCATAACCACTGCCCCGGCTGAAAGTATTCAGTAGAGCCAGCATTTTTTCCTGACCGTATGTTTTAACAAGATACTCTACTACGTTGTGGCTCTGGGCATAGGAAAGGATGGCCTCATCGGCGAAGGCTGAAAACGGGCTCGACAGGCTGCGTACCGAGATCAGGCTGTCTTCAGATATGGCTTTGTCCAGGGAGTCGGTGAATCCCCGGGATATTTCTCCCTCATTGTACATAGCAAGACCTTCGCTCAGCCAGGTTGGCAACCCGGTGTAAGGGTTGTTGGTCATCTGGTGGATTACCAGGTGAGTCAGCTCGTGGGCTATCACCCTTTCGCCCCAGGTAAGGTTGTTCGGTTCTATCCCGATAGCGATGATACCATAGTCAGAATAGGCTACTCCGCCTGTCCAGTCTTGAGGGAAAATCATTGCCCCCCTTAAATCATCCGAGTTGGCGTATATATATAACTTGACCGCTTTTTTCAAGAAAGCGCCGGTCTCTGCGGTCAGTCTTTCCATTGCTACCCCGGTAACTGACATCAGGTCTTCAGCAAAGGACAGTCCGCCTTCATACCAGAATATTGTTATCTTCCCTTCGGTCAAGCTTTGCCAGTCATGACGGTTGTCATCAAACTGGATGCTCTCGGGAGTGGTTTTTATTACGTTGCCACTGACATCTTTCACCGTCCACCAGAATTCAAGACCGGCTCCCGGGGGAAGCCCGCCTGTTCTCCTCATATCCCAGGTCCAGCTGATATCTACAGTGGCATCAGGCTGGAATTCAATAAAGACTTCGGTGGTTACCCGGGCATAACTGTCGCGTTCGAGGCGGAAGTTCAAACGGATGTCGGTAATATCTTCTTGGCTTTCCGCTGACAGGTTAAAGTGGAGCAGAAAGGGGTACTCTGCCTCAGCTGATGAGCCTGTTACCGACGGTCCGGTTTGCGCCCGGACCAGCACCGGGGCCAGCAGGGCCAGGCAGACGCTGAATATCGAGAATAATATAACCGCTTTTTTAATCATTGTCCTGACCCATTATAGACCTAAGATAGGCTGTAATAAAGCCGTCCAGATCACCGTCCAGTACCGCGTCCGTATTTCCGCTCTGATAATCGGTCCGGTGGTCCTTTACCATTCTGTACGGATGGAGAATGTAGCTCCGTATCTGGTTGCCCCAGCCGGCCAGGGTACGCTCTCCTTTGAGTTTGGCCCTTTCCTCGTTCCTTTTGGTTATCTCGATTGTCAATAAACGGGACTGGAGTATTTTCAGGGCTATCTCTTTATTCTGGTGCTGGGAGCGCTCGCTCTGGCAGGTGACCACCAGTTTTGTGGGCAGATGGGTAACCCTGACGGCGCTGCTTGTTTTTTGCATATGTTGTCCTCCCGGCCCGCTGGACCTGAACACATCCACCTTCAGGTCTTCCGGGGCTATTTCCAGATCGACATCGGCTTCGGCCTCCGGCAGTACTTCAATCAGGGCAAAAGAGGTATGCCTGGCATGGTCTGAATCAAAAGGGGAAAGGCGGACCAGCCGGTGGACACCGTGCTCTGATTTCAGATAACCGAAGGCGTAATCACCGCTGATTTCAACCGTGGCGCTTTTTATTCCGGCTTCATCCCCGGGGGAGGTGTCCAGCACCTCGGCCTTGTAGCCCCGCCGTTCGGACCAGCGCAGGTACATTCGCAGCAGCATCTCCGCCCAGTCCTGGGACTCGGTCCCTCCGGCTCCCGCGTGGATGGCCAGAATGGCGTTTCTGGCGTCATACTCACTGCCAAAGGCCAGTTCCAACTCCAGTTCGTCAAGAGTTGAGGTGACCGTCTCTATTTCGGTCTCGATTTCCTCCCTGAACAAAGTGTCTTCCACTGTTAAGGGCAGACTTTCGGTTATATCAACCACTCTCTTCTCCAGCCCACGCCATTTCTCAACTCTTTTTTTGTAACCGGACAAACGGCGCATAACTGCCTGGGCTTTTTTCTGGTCGGACCAGAAATCCGGCTGTGCCGATTGTTTCTCCAATCCGGATATCTCCTTTTCTTTAGCTGCTATCTCAAAGATGCACCAGGGCCATGGAGATTCTGGACTGCAAATCTTTTAATTTATCACTCAGTTCCTGCACTAATCGCTCCCTGGTTACCATTCATCTGGTAGACCTGTATTATTCTATCAGAGCCGGCCCGGATGCTACAAAACGCTTTCCGTCTTTCAGATTACCGCCCGCTGCCAGGTGGGCCAGGCGGGTGGGTTCGGGCAGACGGTAACCGCGGCAGCAATTCAGAACCTGATTGATGGCTGTCTGTAGATTTATCTTGTGGCCAACCGAAACATAAACCGGCTTTACTCCTTGTTTGGTCCTGAGAACGGCTCCTATAATATCACCCTTATCCGTTATTTCGGCGTAATCGCCCGGCTCATCACCGGGGACATCGTGACTTCCGCAGAGCAGTGACTTGGCGCAGCCGATTGTTGGTGTGTCCAGAAAAAGCCCCAGGTGGGAAGCCAGGCCAAACCGCCGGGGATGGGCGATTCCCTGGCCGTCAACCAGGATAAGGTCGGGAGTTATTGTCAGCTTCTCAAGGGCTGATAGGATTATCGGCGCCTCCCGGAACGAAAGGTAGCCGGGGATATATGGAAAATCAAGCCTCTCCTGAACTATCTCTGTTTCGACCACCCTCAGTTCCGGGTAGCTGAGAACCACGGCCGCTCCGGTGGCCAAGTCACTGGTTTTTCCGGTTGATATATCCACCCCGGCTACAAAGCCGGACGTAAAATTTCTAGGTTCCAGAGAGACCTGTTCCGCCAGGCGGAGCTGCAAATCTCTGGCCCGGGCAACGCTCAGACCCCATTCGTGTACCCTCTTTACGTGCATAAACCGATTATATCCATAAGCTAATCATTTGACAACATATAAGGCTCTGTTTGTATGATAAATTCAACGCTTCAGGCTGTTATCAGCCTCACCAGCTAAAACTGGAAAAGGCCACACATAATCACTATTGACAGAGAGAGCCATATGTCTCATAATTAATGCGTTATGGTAAAAATAAGATTAAGAAGAGTTGGAGCTAAAAAGAAACCGAGTTACCGGGTGGTTGTTGCTGATTCTCGAGCGCCTCGTGATGGAGCGTTTATCAATATTATCGGCCACTATGACCCGCTAACGGACCCTGAGACCGTCGTTATCAATGAGGAGAGAGCACTATATTGGCTGAGGCAGGGAGCCCAGCCAACGGCTACTGCTGCCAGACTGTTGAAAAAGACCGGAATTATGGAAAAGTTCAAGACAGTCAAGGAGTAAACATGAAAGAGCTAGTGGAGTATATTGCCAGATCAATAGTTAACTCACCTGATGACGTGGTTGTGACCGAAGAAGAGAATGAGCAAGGCATTACACTTAAACTGCAGGTTGCCGATGATGATAAAGGCAGGGTTATCGGGAAGCAGGGTCGGATAGCTGAAGCTATGCGAACCCTGGTAAGGGTGAAAGCGGCTAAGGCAGGCACTCGGGCAATCCTGGAAATCACCTAGACATTCATCTGCAAGATTAGCAGTTAATCCGGTTAGTTCTTGTCAGAATTACCCCCACAGTGGTAGCTTGCTGTCCCTTTGAATATCGAGGAGTGTTTCCGGGGAGGCTAACGCTTGGCGCCGGGTAATTAATTATATTATTCCCCCTTCCCACCAGTCATTCGGAGGTTGTTAATGAGTTCGGAACCTGTAACAGACCGCTGGGTAGTATGCCCTTCATGTCATAAAGCGGATACCTCCGGGGCTAAATACTGTCAGCGTTGCTGGGGAGCCGTGCTCCATCCGGAAATTGAGATGACTCCGGAAGAAGAGGGAGAAGTTGAAAGACGCCGTCAGGTTTATCTGAAGCGGCGGAAAATGATCAAGATAGCAACCATCGGCCTCAGTTCGCTGTCGGCTATTCTGGCTATCTACCTCGGTCTTTACTATTTAACGGATACCGTATACAGCCCGCCATCGGAGTTGAATTCTAATTCGGCTCCGGGAGACTGGGCAATGTTTGGGAATAATCTGGGTCATACCGGCAGCCCGGAATCCGACGGGGCTGTACCTCAGGGTAATCTGAAGTGGACTTTCTCCACGGACGGGCCCATTCACTCGTCACCGGCGATATCCGGCGGTAAGGTGTTTTTCGGTTCCCAGGACTATAATTTTTACGTCCTTGATGCGGAAACCGGGGATAAAGAATGGGAATTCAGCACCCGCAGCTGGGTGCAATCATCTCCGGCCGTTTCCGGTGGCATGGTCTATTTTGGCTCCAATGACAGTAATCTGTACGCTCTAAATACCGAGAACGGTGAAGTAATCTGGGAATTCAATACCAGGTTCCCAATTGAATCGGCCCCGTCAATAGCCGGTGATGTGGTCTACTTCGGGGCGGATGACTACTATATCTATGCGCTGGACAAGGAAAGCGGGAAAAAACTCTGGAGCTTTGACACCGGCGGTACGGCTAAATCTTCACCTGTAATCTCGGAAGGCATATTGTATACGGGCAGCGGAGGCTCCGGGTACAGCTTTGCCATCAACGCCGAAAACGGGCTGCGGCGGCTTCGTTTTAAATCTCACTACACTGTTTATAACGCCCCGGCCGTCAACGAGGGCATTGTCTACTTTGTCACGGCCAACGGGATGATTTACGCCGTTGACGGTAAGGCCAGGACCTGGCTCCGGGAACATGAAATCAGACCGCTCTGGACGCAGATGTGGTTAATGGGCATTCCCGCTATCCCACAGCCTCCTGACCAGTCTGGTCTGCTGTGGACATACCAACTGGGAAGCTCATCCTCCAATTCGCCGGTTATTTCCGGGGATACCCTGTACATTGGTGCGGACTGGAAGCTGGTCGCTATTGATATCCCCAGCCAGGAAAAGCTCTGGGAATTCGAGACCGGAGGCACCGTAAGGTCCACTCCCGCGCTGGTGGGGGACACCATTTTTGTGGGCAGTGAGGACGGACGGCTCTACGCCCTGGATGCCGCCACCGGTGAAAAACGCTGGGATTATCTTACCGGGGATAAAATAACTTCATCGCCGGCGGTAGCCAACGGTATAGTATACATCGCCTCTCACGACGGCAACATTTACGCCTTCGAATAATAAAAACCCGGCATTGATAATGAAGCCATCTGAACCTGAATATATAGCTATCGGCAGAATCCTCTCTCCCTGGGGTACCGAGGGCCAGATAAAGGTTGATAGCACGACTGATTTCCCCCAACGCTACGCTGTTTCTTCCTCTGTCTTTGTTAATAAGCACCAGGCTGTAATTGAGAGCGTAGAGTGGCACAAAGGCAAAGCAGTCATAAAACTGGATATCATTAATGACCTTAAAGAGTCCCAAAAGCTGCAAGGGCAGTTTCTGGAGATCCATCGCAGTCAGGTTCGGTCCCTGCCGGAAGGGCAGTATTACCATTTTCAGCTTGTCGGACTTAAAGTCTGGACCACCGGAGAGGAATTGCTGGGGGAAATTACCGATATTCTAACCGCGTCCGGAAACGACACCTATGTCATCAAGGGACGGGACGGAGACATTCTTATCCCGGCAGCCGAGGATATCATCAAATCGGTGAATCTAAAAAAGAAAAAATTGGTAATAGAGCCTATAAAAGGGTTGCTGGAGCTTAATAAAAAAGCGGCTCGCTGAGCCGCTTTCCGGTTACATTGTCGGTGGTCCCTGTCTTCTCCGCCGTTTCTTTTCCCCTACTTTAAGACGGATGAGCGAGCGCTGTAAAGCCGCCTCCGCTCGGACTCTGTCAACATCCGTAGCCGATTGGCTGATTCTTTCCTCGGCGCGGCGTTTTGCCTCTTCCGCTCTGGACAGGTCTATTTCATCGTCCCTTTCGGCGCTGTCAGCCAGAACGATAATCCGGTCAGGACGCACTTCCATGAAGCCGCCGGATATGGCCATTAAGATTTCCTCACCGTCCTCGTTTATCCGCAGTTCGCCCGCATTTAATGATGTCATCAGGGAGGAATGAAAGGGCAGTATTCCCAGTTCACCTTCCGTGCCCGGAGC
>JAZFUC010000041.1:0-6237 GCA_036446995.1 Dehalococcoidales bacterium
ACTAAGGAGAGGGGGATTAAGGGTGTGAGGTCTACCAGATTTAAATATAAGCTCTCTATATCGAAATTATAATAAACCAAAAGCGTGCAGAACATATTTTTAACCCTGCCCTGAGAAATAGTAAGCCCAAAAGCAACGTAATATCCCGTAGTTTCTATATACCAGAAGTAATCGAAGAGCATCAGAAAAATTTATTAGTATAATTAATAATTATTTACTAACTTATCTAATAATTATATTGACAAGGGATGATAAATCTTTTATACTTTTTAAAAGGAGACCTATGGCCGGCAAGGATTACTACAGCTTACTCGGAGTAAAACGGGATGCCAGTGAGAAGGATATAAAACGGGCCTACCGGAGACTGGCCCGGAAACATCATCCTGATGTAAATCCCGGGGACAAGTCAGCCGAGGCAAAATTTAAAGAGATAAACGAGGCTCACGAAGTCCTCTCCGATAAAGAAAAAAGGCAAAAATACGACCAGTATGGCGACCAGTGGCAGCACGCTGAACAGTTCGCCAAAGCCGGAGGGCGGCAATCGCCGTACGGCGGTTTTTCCCGGAGCGGCGGTCAGAACATCAGCTACGAAGAAGGCGATTTGGACAGTCTGTTTGGTGACCTCTTCGCAGGCGCCGCTACCGGCGGGTTCCGTCGGCAGGCCAGGCCGCGCAAAGGCCGTGATATAGAATACCCCCTTTCTGTGAATCTTGAAGAGGCCTTCGAGGGCGCTGAACGCAGGCTCAGTATGGACAGCCGGCAGGCCTGCCCCAGTTGCAGCGGGTCCGGCAGGATACAGAATGCTCTGTGTTCGATATGCAGCGGCACGGGAGCGGTGGCCGGCCAGAAACAGCTGGAGGTTAAGATTCCTCCCGGGGTTAAAGACGGTTCCCGGGTGCGCATCGCCGGCAAGGGAGAACCCGGCTACAGCGGAGGAAACGCCGGTGACCTGTACCTGGTAATTTCGGTCAAGGCCCACCGCCAATTTGAGAGAAAAGGGAATGATTTGCATGTGGATGTGGACGTGCCGCTGACAGTAGCGGTGCTGGGTGGGGAAGTCCAGGTTCCGACACTGAAGGGTAAACTGGCCCTTAAAATACCCCCGGAAACGCAGAACGGACGGGCTTTCCGTCTTTCAGGACAAGGGATGCCTCATTTACGAGGTTCGGCCCGGGGAGATTTGTTAGCCAAGGTCAAGATAGTCTTGCCTACCAAACTTACAAGTGAGGAAAAGAAGCTGTTTGAACAGTTTGACCAGTTAAGACCGGGCGGTGAAAACAGAGGTGATTTATGACTCTGGAAAATGAAGAACCGCGCTATGTAATAAGCGTTGCCGCCAGGATACTCGGTGTGCGTACTTATACCTTGCGCTACTATGAAAAGATTGGCATAATAGAGCCACATCGGTCCCAGGGCAATATCCGCCTCTATTCGGAGGATGACATTACCCGGTTGAGGCGAATGAAGACCCTGATAGATGACCTGGGCATTAATCTGGCCGGGGCGGAGGTTATCCTGCGGATGGCCAAGCAGATGACCGAGCTCCAGCAGTTGGTCAAAGGACTGGAATCAGAAGTAAACAGGCTGAAACAGCGGAAATAATGGCCGTGATGGGGATTTTCCCGGAGCCAGAAGCGGGATAGGATTTAGAATAGTTGTTTGATATAGAGAGATTTCTGGAGGAAAAACTAAATCCGGTATACAGAGCTCATTATGTGCTCTGGAGATACTGGTGGCCGCTTTGGAGGAGGATTTCAGGGAAGCATATTATACGGAAATGGGACCAGTGTAACCTGGTGCAGGACGGCCAGGTATTTCTTGATTATGGCTGCGGCACCGGTGATTTCGCCTTTCATGCCGCTGAGAAGGTGGGCGTGAAAGGGAAAGTATTTGCCCTGGACTATTTCCCTCAACAGCTAAAGATAGTGGAGAGAAAGGCGGCAAAAGCCGGTCTGTCCAATATAGAGACGATACTCTCGAGCAATAAAACAGGTCTGCCTGATGATTCTGTTGATATAATCTGGATGTGTGATGTCTTACATGAAATCAAAGAAAGACGGGCAGTATTAAAGGAATTACACCGGGTGCTTAAAAAAGAAGGGGCGCTGGCTATATATGATGGGATGGGGGAGGAAACTCTGGATTACACCCAAGAACTTTTCTCCCTCGCGGGGAGGGATGAGAAGTTCTTCAGATTTACTAAAATAAGCTGAGGAGAAGTTCCTGTGGGCGAAGATCTGGAACAGATTGAAAGACAAAAGGGGGGGCACGGGCGTTTTTACCTTATCACCGCCGCCGGCTTTCTGTTCACTGTGGGCCTGCTGGCCGCAGGGATTATTTTCAGAGAGGAGATACGGGCCCTAGGCGCGTACGGATACATAGGAGTTTTTATCATTGGTGTCCTGGGTGGAGTAAGCATAATCCCGGCGCCCACTTTAATGATGGTATTCTTTCTGGGAGGCACATTAAACCCGCTGTTCGTGGGGTTAACGGCCGCCTTTGGGGGAGCCATAGGCGGTATAACCGTTTATCTGACCGGGGCCGGAGTGGAATCAATGTGGTCAAGGTTCAGGGCCAGGGGGCAGAGGTTTGAAAGCCAGCCCGGCTGGCGTTATGACCCGTTGAGACCTGTCGAATCCCAGTTCTGGTTGAGGGGAGAGAAATTGTACAACCGGTTGGCAAAATGGATGGAGGGAAACGGGGGTTACTGGACGCTCTTCATCACATCGTCTATGATAATCAGCCCCTTTTATTTTGCCGGACTGGCGGCCGGTTCGCTCAGGATAGGCCTGGTGAAGTTCTTTGTAATCAGCTGGGCCGGTAAAACAATACGGTATCTGCTGGTAGCTTACGCCGGCTACCTGGGTTTGCATATATTATTGCGGTGGATTGGTGGCTGATAATGGCAAATCATTTGACTTTAAAAGAAGAGGCGGCTCTTCTGGCGGAGCGGCTTTTTGATAATGACACTGAAAAGCGGGTCCGCTTTACAAAAAGGCTGCTTGATATCTGCGACCAGGTTAAAAACAAGGATATTCTGCTTATCCACAACCCCGGCGGTTGGGGGACTACCCATCTGGAGAACCTGCTGCAATGGGAGCGTAGTATTATAGAGGGAGTCACCCAGACCGTAGACAAACTCGGCTATAAATGGGCGCTGGTGCAGTATTTCCGCACGGACCACGGCTGGTGGGCCATAATGGGAGATATCAGAGAGCAGAGCCATTTCTTTTTCAACAAGGCCAAAATAATGGCCGCCGAACTGGAGTTTATCACCCGTCACTTCAGCACCCTCCAGGTGGTGATGATAGGAGTCAGCCAGGGGGCGGCTTTCAGTAATGCGGTATCACAAAATATGGGCGGGCTTAACCGGCTTTCCAGCATAGAAATCGGTATGCCCTTCCCCTACAAATCAAAAAGGGTGCTGACCGACAGAACCCTGGCCCTGGACAGTAACGGTTTAATGCCTGACGCCCTGATGGAGTGGGATGTACCTACTATCGTCAGGACATATCTTAGCGCTCCTTTCAGGTGGATTAAATATAAACTGCAAGGGAGAAATGTAAAATTTACTTACTGTATCAATCTTCCCGGGCATGATTACAACTGGGATTACCCCGAAGTACAACGACAAATAGAAGAATTTATTATTTTCAAGTTTGGGGGAACTATAAGGACGGAGGTGGAAGCATGATGAGGCAGGAAGGATTTACGGAACGGGCCCAGGAGGCCCTGGCTCTGTCACAGGAGATGGTACGAAAGCACAAGCACAACCAGTGGGATGTAGCCCATATCCTGATGGCCCTGCTGACCCAGGAACAGGGATTGGTCGGAGAGATATTGACCGAAATCGGCATTAACGCCGATGACGTCAAACAAAAAGTGCAGGAGGCACTGGATGGAATGCCCAGTGTCGCCTATCAGGCAGGGCAAATATACGCCACGCCGGATGTAGCCCAGTTATTCGAGGCGGCCAAATCGGTGGCGGAGAGGTGGCAGGATGAGCTAATCAGCACCGAACACATCTTACTTGCCATCAGCGCCCAGGAGACCAGCGCCGCTGCCGGAATCCTGATGAGTTTTAATATTGACCAGGAAAAGATATTTCAGGCCCTGCAGAAGCTCCGGGGCGGGCACCGGGTAACGGATGCCCGGGCGGAAAGCAAATACCGTTCCCTGGAGAAATACGGACGGGACCTTACCGACCTTGCCCGTGAGGGCAAGCTTGACCCGGTGATCGGCCGGGATACCGAGATAAAACGGGTGATGCAAATCCTTACCCGGCGGACAAAAAATAACCCGGTGGTGGTTGGCGAGGCCGGAGTCGGCAAAACGGCCATAGCCGAGGGCCTGGCCCAGAAAATTGCCGCCGATGACGTGCCGGACTCGCTGAAAAAGCGCCGGATGATAGCCCTGGATATGGGACGCCTGGTGGCCGGCAGCAAGTTCCGCGGCGAGTTTGAAGAACGGCTCAAGGCGGTAATGGATGAGGTAAAGCAGGCGCAGGGAGAGGTAATACTCTTTATTGATGAGATTCATACCGTAGTCGGGGCCGGGGCTGCTGAAGGGGCTATTGACGCCAGTAACATGCTCAAACCGGCGCTGGCCCAGGGAGAACTGCAGTGCGTGGGCGCCACCACGATAGATGAGTACCGCAAATACATTGAAAAAGACAAGGCCCTTGAAAGACGTTTCCAGCCGGTATTTCTGGACGAGCCCAGTGTTGAAACTACCATAGAGATGCTTCACGGACTGCGGGCTCGCTACGAAACCCATCACAAGATAAAAATTAGTGACGGAGCCCTGGAAGCGGCCGCCCGGCTGAGCCAGCGCTATATCGCGGACAGGTTCTTGCCCGATAAGGCCATTGACCTCATTGACGAAGCGGCCAGCAAGCTGCGGATAGATACCGAGAGCGCCCCCCCCGAAGTAAAATCGCTGGAGCAGCAGCTGCAGCAGTTGATAGATGAAGAGGAGGCCGCCTCCCAGCGTCAGGAGTACGAGCAGGCCGCTAAACTAAAGAGCGAAAGAATGGCCATGGAAGAAGAGTATAACCAGGCCAAGAACAACTGGCTCAAGCAGGAGAAAATAGATGAGATAGTGGATGAAGAGGGAATCGCCAGGCTGGTGGCTAACTGGACCGGCATCCCCGTATCCCAGATGCTTGAAGGAGAGGCTGAGAAACTGCTCTATATGGAAGACCGCATCCACGAGAGACTGATTAACCAGGAAGAAGCGGTTAAAGCCATCAGTGACGCTATCCGCAGAAGCCGGGCCGGACTGAAAGACCCCAAACGGCCGATCGGCAGCTTTATGTTCCTCGGCCCGACGGGAGTCGGTAAGACCGAGCTGGCCCGCGCCCTGGCCCGGTTCCTCTTCGATGACGAGAACGCCATGATACGGCTGGATATGTCAGAGTATCAGGAAAGGCACACTGTTTCCCGGCTGATCGGGGCGCCTCCCGGCTATGTCGGCTACGAGGAGGGAGGACAGCTCACCGAGGCGGTGAGACGCCGACCTTACAGCGTCCTCCTGCTCGACGAAATCGAGAAGGCCCATCCGGAGGTCTTCAACATCCTGCTCCAGCTTCTGGATGACGGGCGGCTGACCGATGGCCACGGCCGGACGGTGAACTTCAAAAATACGCTTATCATAATGACCAGCAATACCGGGGTGGAGCTCATCAAGCGCGACGCCAGCGTTGGTTTCGCCTCCCAGAAGAGCGCCGCCAAAACAAAACAGCAGAGCTACGAAGATATGCAGGAAAAGGTGATGTCCGAGGTAAAAAAGACCTTCCGCCCCGAATTCCTCAACCGGCTCGACGATATACTGGTGTTTCACGAGCTTAACGAGGAACAGCTCCGCAGCGTTGTGGACCTGCTGGTCAAGGACCTGGAGGAGCGGCTGGAAGAGCGCAAGCTTAAACTGGAGATAACCGATGCCGCCAAGTCCTGGCTGGCCAAGGCCGGCTTTGACCCTCTCTCCGGGGCCCGGCCGCTGAGACGGGCGGTGGAACGCTATGTGGAGAACCCCCTGTCCACCAAGGTGCTGGAGGGGGACTTCAAAGACGGCGATACCGTTACCGTGGACGTTGCAGATGACGCCCTCACCTTCACCACCGGGGTGACACAAGCAGTCTCAAAATAGTATAATACAGTGTCCGTGGGGCTGTAGCTCAATTGGGAGAGCGTTTGACTGGCAGTCAAAAGGTAGAGGGTTCGAATCCCTCCAGCTCCA
>JAZFUC010000042.1:0-8961 GCA_036446995.1 Dehalococcoidales bacterium
CTCTCCGGGGCCGTAAAATCCGTAGTCCATCAGTTCTACTTCCACGGTGTAGGTGAAACAATCATATAGCTCGCAGGCGTCGATATCTTTAAGAGTGATTCCGGCCATTCCGAAGGCCTGTTCGCCCGAGAGTTTGGCCCCGGTGTTCCCGGTCAGGAATGTTGCCTGCTGGGGATTGGTAGCCGGATGGTCCTGACCCGCTCCCATGATATAGACCGGGGGTTTTTTGAGGGCTTTGGCTCTTTCGGCCGTCGTGACGATGAAAGCCCGTCCGCTGTCCGATATCTGGCAGATATCAAGCAGGCGAAAGGGCTCCACTACAATTATGGCTTCGTCATAGTCCTGGTAAGTCATCGGCCTGGTAAACATGGTGGCCCGGGGATTGAGGTTAGCCCAACGGCGCTGGGCTACCGCGATTTCCCTCCAGGTTTCGGGGCCGGTGTTAAACTCGTACATCGCCCGCCGGGCGGCCAGAGCGTAACAGGCCGGCGGGCCGAAAAGTCCGTACTCAAGCCCGCCGTTTAAGGCGGCTCCGTATTCACTGACACCGGAACGGGCGTTTTCACCGTATGTGCACAGGACATAGTTAGCCAGCCCATTTGCCACGGCCAGAGCGGCATACTGGGCCTGACAGCCAGCCGAAGCGCCGAAAGCATCCAGGGCGGACAGAAACCGGGTGCGGATACCGAGCTGCTGGGCCACCAGAACGGCCGTAACCGAGGGGTCGCCCATTGTCGGCTGCACCAGCAGTCCGTCTATATCCTTGATATCCAAACCGGCATCCGAAATGGCGTTTCCGGCCGCCTCAAGATGAAAACTTAAAGAGGTCCGGCCGGGCACTTTCCCCTGAGGGGTGTAGCCGATGCCGACGATAGCCGTTTTATCTTTCAGACTCTCCATATCGTTTCCTTCCCGGCTTTTCTTTCTAATAGTTGAAAAAACAATTACCCAAACCGCCAGGCAGCTACATACTCACCTTAAATTGTCCGGTGGGTTCGGTGGGGATGCTTCCGTCCTCAATATGCCCGGCTATCTCTTCATCGGTCATCCCCAGCAGATTCTTGAAGACAAACTCATTATGTTCTCCCAGGCAGGGGGAGGGCTTTTTTATCTGGCGGGGAGTTTTTGACATGATGAAAGAGGATTGGGGCTCGTATGATTGTTTGCCCATTACCGGGTGGTCCAGGGGCACGAAATAATTGCGCTCTTTCAGCTGAATATCCTCGTAAACATCCTTCGGGCGGGCGACGATATGAGACGGCACTCCGACCTGCTGCAATATCGCCTCGGCCTCTTCAGGCGTCAAATTACCAGTCCAATCGGCAACCAGTTTCTCCAGTTCATCTTCATTCTTTTTCCTTTGAGGAAGAGTCGCGTACTCTTTTTGAGCGGCCATATGGGGCTGACCGATGGCCCGACAGAAATTAAGCCATTGTTTCTCGTTCATGACGGCAATAGCTATCCAGTTATCGTTGCCCCGGCAGGGGAAGACACCGTGGGGGGCGGCTTCAGCATACCGGTTGCCGTCCCGCTTCATTATTCGGCCGTTATTCTGGTAATCCATAATCGGAGGGGCGAAGAAATGGAGGGAAGTTTCAAACTGGGATTGCTCTATCCATTGTCCTTTACCGGTGCGGCTGCGGTGGTCCAGCGCGGCTATCAGGGCCAGGGCATTGAAACGGGCGTTAATATAATCGGTATAAGCGCCGTGGGGAGCGGCCGGTCTCTTGTCCGGCCAACCGCTGACTTCCGTGAAACCGCACAGATTAACCGCATTCATTCCAAAGCCCGCGTAACCGGAGTGGGGACCTCCCCGGCCCTGCATACTGGAACTCAAATAAATAATGTCAGGTCTTACTTTCTTTACTTCTTCATAACCCAGTCCCAATTTCTCCATGGTTCCCGGGGAGAAGGACTCGGTTACAATATCGGCCCACCGGATAAGTTCCCAGGCCAGTTTCTTGCCGTTCGGGTGCTGTAAATCGATACTGACGCTGTATTTATTGGGGTTGTGCCGGCCGTAGGCCATGCTGCTGTCTACGGTGGGTTTATTATCGGCAAACGGACTGGTCCGCCGCAGGGTATCCAGGCGCTTAAAAGACTCAATCCTGACTACGGTAGCGCCGTGCTCCGCCAGGTAGCGGGAGGTCGACGGCCCGACGATTACCCAGGCGAACTCGGCCACTTTAAGATCTTCAAAGGCTTTTACGCTCATATTGTTACCTAAATGATTCCCTTTTCTTTCAAAGAACCGAGTTTTTTCCCCGAAATGCCCAATTCATCCCTGTAGATTTCATCATTATGCTCCCCAATCCGGGGGGCCCGCTTCAGGGATATTAAAGGGGTCTCACTCATTCTGATAAAGGGGCCGCAATAAAGGACAGGCTCGTCAAGGTCGGCGTGTTCCAGCTTTTCCCAGTAATTCCTGGACTCGAGTTGAAGATTCTGGCTGATGTCCCTGGTATTGGAAACGGGGGCAATCAGGATACGCCTCTTGATGGCTCCTTCCTCATAAAGCTCCCCTTTGGTCTTGGTCAGGGTAAACCTTTCCACCGCTTCTCCAACGCTGTCGGCTATCGGTTGTCCCATGGTTGTAGCATTATAATCCAGTTCCCAGTCCAGCCCGGACAGCCAGTCCGGGGACATATCTTCTTCCTGCATCCATTTCACCAAACCGGCTGAGGAGGAGACGAATGGTTCGGCGCCGCCCTGAACCAGAATCATTACATACCCGTCCCGGCATTCAAAATAGATGGGTTGGCGGACTCCGGTGCTGGGAACAAAGAGAGCGCCGCCGAGGCGATGGAATTCCACTCCGCTTACATCCCACATCTGTAGAACATTCAGGTTAGGAGACAGGGCGCTCTCCTGCATGGAGATGTCAACATGCTGGCCCTGGCCGGTATTATTACGGTGCCAGATGGCCATCATCGTCCCGATGGCACCCTCGGCCCCGCCGAAAAGGCCGGCCTGGGGAAAGCCAATCCAGGTGGGGGCGCGGTCAGGGTTGCCGCAGGCATAAAGGTAGGCGCCGCTGGCCCAGACAGTCAGATCGCTGGCCTGATAATCCGCCTTGGGGCCGTTCTGTCCGAAAGGTGTGATAGAAGTTAAAATAATATCCGGGTTTATTCTGCAAAGGTCCCCATATCCCAGTTCTAACCCATCGAGAAACCCCGGTCCAAAAGACTCCAGCACGGCGTCTGCCTGCCGGACCATATCTTTAAAAAGTTCCCGTCCTTCCGGCTGTTCAATATCAAGTGTGATCCCTCTTTTATTAGCGCTGTAGGCCCACCAGAAAAGACTCTTTTCCGGGTCATCAGAATCCTTATAATAAGGGCCGGTGCGGGAAGGACTGCCACCGGGAGGTTCAATCGTGATTACATCGGCCCCCAGGTCGGCCAGCAGCCGACCGCCCAGAATACATCCCCCCTCGGTCAGGTCGAGAATACGGTAAGGAGGTAAAGCCGTTTCGGCCCCTGGATTATCCATATGTAGTCACCTCGCCTGAAGGCGCCGATATTTGATAGTAATTTACTCCAGACCATGCCAGAGACAATATTCTTCATCTGAAGCTACCGTACCGGTAACCCCGGCGGCATTCTGTCCTGCTAAAAATACAGCCGCCCGGACAAAATTTTCCGGCGAATCCCAGCGTTCCCGGCCAACGCCGCCAGAGACAGCCATCAGTCCCACGGTTTCTATTCCTTCCCTGGGTTTCAGCCCGTTCACGGCTATATTATATTTACCGACCTCGGCGGCCAGGGAAGAGGTGAATCGTTCCAGGGCCGCCTTGGAGACGCCGTAGGCTGCCCCCGCGAATCCTGACGAATGAGTTGTGGCATCGATCGATGTAATGTTAATGATACCGCCGCTTTTTCTCTCTATCATTCCGGGCAGGACCGCCCTGGAGCATAAAAAAGGGCCGGTCAGGTTTACCTTGAGGACCAGTTCCCATTTCTTTAGCGGTGTTTCCGTAATCAATCCGGGAAAGGCCGTGCCGGCATTATTCACCAGGATATCGATTCGGCCCAGTTCATCCAGCACTTTCTTGACCATTTCTGCTATGCTCTCTTCACTGGTGACATCACATTTGACCGGCAGAGCGTAACCGCCTTCAGCTTTAATTGCTTCCGCCGTCTCGTGTATGGTACCCGGCCAATGCTCTTTCTCAACTTCACTGCGGGCAGCCACGACCACTTTAGCCCCTTGCCTGGCAAAACCCAGAGCCAGGATTTTACCCAGGCCGCGGCTGCTTCCTGTTACGATAATCACTTTTTCTTGCAGTTCTAACATCTGGTATATTCCTGTCAGAGCGGAGGGATTTTTAACCGGAAAGCGGGTGATGCCGGGCCCCTCCTGAACCGTGTAACAGCCTGATGATATCCGGGGCGGACCGTTTCAAAAAGGAAGACCTTTAAGGGGTGGCTTTTTTCCCGTAATTTGATGTCAGGGGGACATTTAAAAACATGATAGGCTTGTCCACCTTTTTAAAGTTCAGCGGGCAGTGAATCATTCCTTTGGGGATGTGGACGATTGTGGTGCTGGTAATGATATGTTTTTCCCCTTCCTCACCCAGATACAATTCTACTTCCGCCCCGAAGTCCCGTATATCCGCTGGATTACCGCCCAGAAAACAGGTGAACTGATCGAAGTCATGGGCATGAGGTTCTTCTTCCATAAGCCAGGGCCCGGCAACATAATGCCATCTAATCGTAAATTCGGTATTTGGAAACTCGCTGTTCCACCGCATATTCGGGGCGAACTTACCTATTTCAATCGGCTCATTGATGAAATATTTGTCATATTTCCCCTCTGCCATTTTTTACCGTCCTCCTTTCTTAGTGTGAATTAATAGTGCAGATTACTCGTGATTGAACCTGATTGTATGCCTTACACCGCGCCAAAGTCAACCTCGTTGCCCGCTACTGAAGTCAATTCTTGAAATTGACACCTCTATTTATGAGTGTTAAACTTTTGGGGATTTTTAATGCAGCTATGGACCGGAGGTACAATGGATATAGGTTTTATCGGTATAGGACAAATGGGACAACACATGGCCGGACATATACTTGAGGCCGGGTTTAGCGTTACCGTCAACGATTTAAGAAAAGAGGCCGCCGCACCGCTGGTAGAAAAAGGGGCCAAATGGGCCGATACACCCGGAGAGGTGGCAAAATCATGCCGTGTGGTCATAACTTCTCTGCCCGTTCCGCAGGATGTAGAACAAGTAGTTTACGGAACAAACGGCCTGAAATCGGAGTGGAAAGAGGGAGATATTTATATAGATATGAGCACCAATTCGCCTTCTACCATACGGCGGATAGCAGAGGATGCAGCTGCGATGGGAGTGGCTGTATTGGATGCCCCGGTCAGCGGGGGTACCAAAGGCGCAGAAATGGGCGCCCTGACCATTATGGTCGGGGGTGATTCGGCTACTCTGGAAAAGGTGAGGAAGGTTCTTGAAACTATGGGCCATAACATATACTCGGTGGGCGACGTGGGGTGCGGCAACATCACCAAGCTGATCAACAACATGATAGTACTTACCTGCAGTTCAATATGCGCCGAGGGTTTTGGGTTGGGTGTCAAAGCCGGTATGGACCCCCAGGTGCTCTATGATATCATCACGAAGAGCACAGGCGATAATTGGGCTTTGCGGCAATATCCTCAGACAGTTTTCTCGGGTGAATTTGCGCCGATGTACCGACTCACTCTCGCTCACAAAGATGTCAGTCTGGCGGTGCAGATGGGTAAAGACTATGAAGTGCCGCTGCCGGTAGCGACGGCCGTCGAGCAGAAACTTAACGACGCGGATTCGGCTGGTCTTGGCGATAAACATGTCGATGCCATCATTCTTCGTCTGGAAGAGATAATCGGCGTGCAGGTGCGTACAAAACAGCAGTAACAGACAACCCGGGTTGAAATATCAGGGCCCATCAATGAGGGCAGAGGATACAACACATGGCAGGCCCCCTGGCTGGCATTAGAGTTCTGGCTCTGGAACAGGTTCTGGCAGGCCCTTACGGGTCAATGATCCTGGGTGACCTGGGCGCAGAAGTTATCAAGATAGAGCCGCCCACAGGTGAGCTTATCCGGGTATCTAATCCGCCGCCTTCCCACAAAGGCGAGCCCGGCTATTTCATTGCTTTCAATCGCAACAAAAAGAGTATTGTCCTGGATATAAAGACGGAAACCGGCCGTGAAACTTTCTATGACCTTGTCAGGGAGAGCGATGTTGTCTGGGATAACAATCGAGCCGGGGTTATGGAGAGGTTAGGGGCTGATTACGATACGGTAAAAAAAATCAATCCGAAAATAGTCTGCTGTTCCGTGACGGGATACGGCCCAACCGGCCCCTATGCCTCCTGGCCTTCCTATGATATCATCGCCCAAGGTATGGCCGGGCTGCTCCTCCAAACCGGAGAGCCGGGCGGTCCCCCGATCAAACCGGCTCCCGCTCTGGCCGACATATCCGGGGCGCTCTTCGGGGCTCTCGGCGTCATATCGGCCCTGCTGGAGAGAGAGCGCACCGGCCAGGGCCAGAAGGTGGAGACAAACCTGCTTAACGGGGCATTGGCTCTACTTTCAATGCATTATGCGGGCTATTTTCTCAACGGAATTGTACCGCCGCCGGTTGGCGCCGGACACCTTCAGGCCGCTCCTTTTGGAGTTTACCGGACGAAAGACGGCTGGATAACCATCGGCGCCAGTTGGCCCCGAATCGCCCAAACTCTTGGTATCGCCTGGATTATCGAGGACCCCCGGTTCGCTAAAATTGATGAAAGGCTGAAGAACCGGAACGAGCTGGACACTATAATAAACGAAGCCCTCAGCCGAATGGACAGCGAGGCCTGGCTCGAGTTACTGCACGCCGATGATATTGCCGCCGGTCCGGTGTTTAATCTGGACCAGGCCCCGGAGGACCCCCAGGTACAGCATAACAAGATGTTTCTGACCCTTGAGCATTCGCTGGGGGGACAGGTAAAGATGGTGGGAAATCCCATCAAGATGGCGGGTATCCAACCCGAGGAATATACCTCTCCCCCCACACTGGGACAACATACCCATCAGGTTCTTTCCGAGCTCCTCGGCTATTCCGGGGAAAAAATCGAAAAGCTGGAAGCGGAGCAGAAGGAACACTTCGAAGAATTAAAAAAGCGTATCGCGAAATCATCGTAATCGCTCTCTATTACTAACGACCGGAGGTAACGCTACGAAAGAACAAGATTTGGTGCTGGTCAGTAAAAAAGCCGGTATCTGTACGCTGACTATTAACAGACCCGAGAAAAGGAATTCGCTTACGCCGGATATGTTATCCCGCCTTGGCGATATTATTGAGTCTGTGAATGACGATGGCGAGACCCAGGTGGTGGTCCTCCGGGGAGCGGGGACGAAAGCATTTTCTGCCGGGCATGATATTTCATCACTGGGCGCAGCCGGGGATGCAGATGAAAAAACCACCACTGGGGACCTGGTACTGGCTATTGAAGAATGCGCCGTCCCCGTTATCGCCATGATTTACGGTTACGCTATCGGCGCCGGTTGTGCCCTGGCCGTCGCCTGTGACTTTCGGCTGGCGGCCGATACAGCCAGCCTGGGGATTACCGCTGCCAAACTGGGAGTAATTTATCCGCCCGGCGCCGTGCGCGGCCTTATCGACCTTATAGGAGTTTCGGCGGCCAAAGAGCTTCTCTATACCGGAAAACTGGTAGATTCAGCCAGAGCTGCCGAGATAAAACTGGTCGACAGGGTCGTGCCGGCTGGTGAACTGGAAACGGTTACCTACGGTCTGGCTGGAGAAATAGCCGCAAACTCCTCACTATCAGTCAGAGGCGCTAAAAAGATAATCTCAAAGTTACTCGATTACAGGTCGGCCAGTCTCCAGGCCGGGGAGGAGTATGCCGATTTACAGAAGCGGGTTAACGCGGGCGAGGACCTCAGGGAGAGTAAAAAGGCATTCCTCGAAAAACGGAAACCCGTATTCAAAAAGAAATAGCCCGCCCGCTCAGTTTGTCAGCAAGCGTTACCCGCTACTTCCGGATATACTCGGGGGCCAGAACGATATCCAGGAATTCGATTGGCTTATCGATTTTGACAAAACTCATCGGGCCGTGAGAGAGTCCCGGCGGGATGTGGATAATGGCAGGGGTATTGATGATGTGCTTCTCTCCCTCTTCACCTAATGAAATTTCGATTTCCGCACCGAATTCTTTAACGTCTAACGGGTTGCCGCCTGAATAAACCAGGAACTGGTGGAAATCGTGGGTGTGGGGCGCCTTTATCATCGTAAACGGTTCGGTAATCCATGACCGGCTCAGGGTTAGGTTTTCGCCCCCGGCATGCTTGATGCCATCCAGGTTCATCATCGGTTCAACGACTTCCGGGTTTCTGCCTACTTTGTAAGGTTCTCTCGCAATATATTTACCGTATTTTGTTTCAGCCATATTCCCTCCTTCTCCTTGTAACTTGTTTCAGAATATACTTATTTTATTCGTGACCAGAATTTATTTTATATACTATATCACATTACTAAAATAACGGTTATATCAAATGGTTCTGCTGGTATTTTCTTATTTACACACTTGGATAAAGAGTTTATATTTATGGTAACCTCACCCCCTCTCTAACTCACACTCCCTCCCGATTTCATCGGGAGAGATACAGGGGGATGGGGTTGCTTTAATCATTAAAAATAAAATATTCCAGTTGCCCCATTAACAAAAACCTTACAGCCCCTTATAATGGGACTAATATTCAATTACTGGAGGAGGTATAAAAATGGCCGACACAAAATACGGAAAGTACTTTTTAAATGAACTAAAGCCGGAGGAAAGGGAAAAGGGGTTTGGCCGCAATCCCAGGTTTCTGGTCTGGACGGATAACGATATTATAGAGGGAAGCAACTGTTTTTCCGCTATGATAATGAATGAAAACTCCCTCTCCGTCTTCCACGGTCCTCAC
>JAZFUC010000043.1:0-3464 GCA_036446995.1 Dehalococcoidales bacterium
GGGGTGAAGACCAGCCAGGACGGGTTTTTCTCAAAAACGGCCGTTCTTCTCTCCCGGGAGATTTCCCCCAGGGTGATGTCACTGCGGCCGTGGCTTATTCTGGTCACGGACCTGACAATGAATATCTGCCCGAATTCCTCCGAGAGGTTAAAGGCATCAGCCATCATATCCTTGGCTTCCTGAACGGATGATGGCTCCAGGACCGGTATATAGGCTTGCTCGGCTATAAAACGGCTGTCCTGCTCATTCTGGGAACTCCAGCAAAATGGGTCATCAGCCACCAGCAGAACCAGACCGCCCTTAACCCCCATATAGCCGGTGGTCATCAGCGGGTCATGAGCTACATTCAGGCCGACATGCTTCATCGATACCATAGCCCTGAGCCCGCAGATTGAGGCCGCCAGGGCAACCTCAAAGGCAACTTTCTCGTTTACCGACCACTCAACATACATATCCAGCTCTCTGGCCACCGGGGCCAGGGTTTCCATTATCTCGCTTGAAGGAGTGCCCGGATATGCCGCCGCAACCTGAACGCCCGCTTCAATCGCCCCTCTGGCTATTGCCTCGTTGCCCAGGGCAAACAGTTTCTTTCCGGGGGCATCGGAAGTAACAGTTAAATTATCCAATGACTACCTCCAAAATTCAGTAATTCTTTGCAATGTTTAGCAGTTTTCAAACACACGGGTCGTGCGAAAATGGTACACTCCAACACTGATTTACGTCAAATTAACTCAGGGTACGGCTTGGCCGTGTATTCGCCGCGACACTACAAACAGTCATTACGTCCCTCAAGCGCCTGTGGCGCTGCCGCCAGCCTGTTGGTGTCGCCGGTTCTGATGCAGCTACGAAACAAACAGCCGTCATAGAACCCGTGGCGATAATAAATTAAACCTTCAGAGAGGAATATTTCAGATACTCAAAGCCAAAGGTACTATATGTTCTTAAGGCGCAACATTTTTAATAAACTGAGCGAGCGCGTCTATCTCATCCCCGCTCAAGGAATTACTGAAAGCTCTCATGGCCGTATCAGATTTTCCGTCCGCGATAAAGCCCCTGACTTCAGAAGCGCTGTAACCGGACAAAGCGTCTGGAGTTAAAGGTTTTCCTAATCCTGCGAGGCCTTCACGGTCCGGGCCATGACAAACTACACATGTGGTGCGGTAAAGGGCCTCAGCATCTATTGCCGGGGTTCCTGTTCCCGGAGTTGAAGTAGTCTCCGCCCCGCCGCAAGCAGTCAGCATGAGTCCTATAATAATAGTTACAGAAAAGATAATTTTTCGGTGCACTGTGAACCCCCCTTTATTCGATATAGTGTTAAGTTTAATAGCCTGATTCCTTTTTGTCAAAACAAGGCAATAATAATGGGTTTGTCTCACCCCCGTTAAGAATGTCACTCTTTTCTGAGTCTTGTTCTCCTCATATTAATACCCGTCTTTAATGCTATAATGCAATTAAAGTTAAACCTTATTGTGCCTTGCATGTAACGCGTTAGTTAAAGACATTCACGTTACCACGATATAAAAAGGGGAAATTATGAAAAGTTCGATTCGTCTGTTCCGCATCGCCGGAATTGATATCGGAGTTCACTACACCTGGCTTTTTATATTTCTCATCATCACCTGGTCCCTGGCCCAGGGGTACTTCCCCCAGTCTTATCCGACATGGAACGCCCTGAGCTATTGGACAGCCAGTGTCTTATCAGCGCTGGCGCTATTTGTATCGGTATTAATTCATGAACTGGCCCACTCCCTGGTGGCTCAATCCAGAGGTATGGCGGTAAGCAGTATTACTCTTTTCCTTTTCGGTGGAGTAAGCAACCTGCAGCAAGAACCTGAGCAGCCTAAAACAGAATTTGTTATGGCTATAGTCGGTCCGCTGTCCAGTCTCGGGCTGGCCGGTATTTTCTGGGGACTGACGCGACTGGTTAGTCCAGACAGTATTATCGGAGCTCTGGTAGGTTACCTTGCTCTGATTAATCTGGTACTAGCCATATTTAACCTTTTACCGGGCTTCCCTCTGGATGGGGGTCGAGTTTTACGCTCTATTATTTGGGCTTCAACCGGAAGCCTCATAAAAGCGACGAACACAGCGGCCTTCACGGGTCGATTAATTGGATGGATGCTAATAATTCTTGGCTTATCCCAGTTACTGACCGGGAATTTCCTGGGAGGACTGTGGATTGCTTTCATCGGCTGGTTTCTCCACAACGCCGCTGATGCCAGTCGCAGAGACGTTACACTCCGGGAACGTTTAAGCGGCATTAAAATTAAAGACCTCATGGACCTTACTCCGGAAACGGTTACTCCGGATACCTCTGTAGACCAGGTTGTCTCAAACATTCTCCACCGAAAATACGAGCGGGCCATGCCGGTCTGCCAAAACGGTAAATTACTCGGTATTGTCACGATAACCGATATTAGAGAGTTGCCTCGTGAAAAATGGGCGGAGGTACCGGTTGAACAAATAATGACCCGCCAGCCTCTCTATACCGTGTCTCCTGAAGACACCCTGGATAAAGCGATGAGATTACTTTCAGAGCATGATATCAACCAGGTAATCATCGAGCAGCAGGAACAATGCGCCGGCATATTAAAACGGGCCGATATCATTGACTACCTCGAGTTGAACCAGGAACTCAATAAACGCAAATAACTTAACCCCCAAAGGAGGTTTATATTGGCTGGAGGATTTACAGGCAAGATGCTCTGGGTTGACCTCACCAGGGGTGAGTTAAAGGACGAGGTAGTGGACGCCGAGCTGGGGCGCAAGTTTCTGGGCGGCTACGGTCTGGGCGCCGGAATGCTCTTTAAACATCAGAAGGCCGGCGTTGACCCGCTTGGCCCGGACAATATCTTCGGCCTGGTCACCGGTATGCTTACCGGCACTCCGGCCATTACCGGGAACCGGTATGTGGCCGTGGGTAAATCCCCATTGACCGGGGGCTGGGGAGACGCCAATTCCGGCGGCCATTTCGGCCCTCACCTGAAATTCGCCGGCTATGATGCCGTGTTCTTTACCGGCATTTCACCCCGGCCTGTCTATCTCTTCATAGACAACGGCAGGGCAGAACTGAGAGACGCTGCTCATCTCAGCGGCAAGGATACCTTTGATACGGAGGATATGCTCAAGGCGGAACTGGGTAATGACGTAGAAATCACCTGCATCGGCCCGTCGGGAGAGACCGTGTCTCTCATCGCCTCCGTTATGAATAATAAAGGCCGGGCGGCCGGGCGTTCGGGCTTGGGCGCGGTAATGGGCATCAAGAAGTTGAAGGCGGTGGCGGTGAGAGGTGACATGAAGGTGCCCCTGGCCGATGAGGCCAGAGCTAACGAGCTGAGAAAAAAGACACTGGCTGAGCTTACCGGCCATACTAATATGATGAGAGAGTACGGCACCCCGGCCATCATGGAAAGATGCCTCAAAATTGGCGATTCCCCGGTGCGGAACTGGGGCGGTATCGCCCC
>JAZFUC010000044.1:0-3872 GCA_036446995.1 Dehalococcoidales bacterium
TTTCCGGGTGATATTCCCTGTTTGGATGCGATGGCGGCGGCTGTGCCGGCGGCCTGCCCCCAGTGCATGCAGGGTATCATACCCCGGCAGGGACCCGGTTCGTGGGCCATGTAGGTCATTGATATCGTCTGTCCGGCGACCAGCAGCCCGTCAAAATTCTTGGGAATCAGGCATCTGTATGGTACCCCGAATATAACCTGAAAACGGGCAGCCCCACGGCCCTCACGCCATTCAGGGCTCATTTCTTCGACAATGGGATGCATCATCCATCCGTCATCTTCAGCTTCGGATACCGGTAAGTCGGGCCATGTCATGGTGATAAGGGCGATATCATCATCAAACGTCCGACCTTCATATTCATCTTTTCTTGTTAAGACGTATTCCCCAATTATACGTCTGGAATCCTGGGGCCCCACGCTGGGGGAAACTTCGATCAGGAAAGATGATTCAAAGCCGGGGACTTTCTTAAGGAATTCAGCGAACTTTCGGGCCCGGTTCCTGCCGGCAAGCTCTACTTTAGCAACGTCCTCCGCATTCCAGGGGAAACGTTTCCCCTCTTTGGTAGATGAGCTGAGGTGGGCGCCGATAAAGTATCCGATTCCCCGTTTTATATGCAAGGGATTAACCTGCAAACTGATACCGGCTAATTCATCAGGGAACTCTCCCTTTTCCTTGCCTTCCTTGACCAGCGAAAACCATCCCGCTATACCCTGAATGGACGCCATGTTCTCTCCATCGAAATCGCCGGGAGGCACACCCTGGTTCGGCCAAAAGTCATCCGGATGCTCCCTGGCGTAGTCTGCTATCTTTTGGTAGTCGATACCGCCTACCCGAAAGCCGGGTATCATAGCTATTAAATAGCCGCTTTTGGGCAGCTTATCCATAGGTACTCCGGCTCTGGCGGCGATATCGGCGTCTCCGGTCGCGTCAACCACTACATCGGCCAGGATTGCTTGCCGTCCGGATTTGTTTTCGATAATGACGCCTTTCACGACCTGATTCTCCACAATGGCACCAGTTACCAGGGTATTCGTTAACACTTTAGCGCCGGCTTCCTCCACCATATCGGCTGCCAGATACTTCCACTCTTCCGGTTCAATTGCAATGTGGTAAGTAAGCGGCTTGATGCCGGTTTTCGCAGTTTGCGTTCGATACCGCTCGAGCAACCGCGCCCCGCCGCGCTCATCAAGGCGGCCTGCAAATTCCTGGGCAAACCCGGTCAGAATATCCGTGGGGCCGCCAAACCAGTTCTGGAATGCCGCGGTAGATTGCCCGCCGAGAAAAGGATTGCGCTCGATAAGCAGCACGTCAGCCCCATTTCTGGCCGCGCTTACAGCTGCAGCCAGTCCGGCTGAACCACTGCCGCAAACCAGGACGCCTACTCTCTTGTATACCGGAGTCCTCCGTTCTGCCTCATTTACAAAATCACCATTTATCTCCGACATAACACACCTCCCTGAATAGCGTAGTGAAGCCTATAGTCGTCTTAAACGGGTATCCGCAGCAGACTCCGGATATTATCTTCAAAAATCAGTTTCTTTTCGGCGTCGGTTATATCCATTGCGTCTATCGCATTTATGGTCTGCCGGTAGCTTCTGAAGCCAAAATAATAGTCGCCCAGCGGCATATCGGCCCCGAATACGAGATGGTCCGCGCCCCAGAATGAGTGGGCCAGCATTAAGGCCGGAGTATTGCCGTGAATTGCTGTATCGTTATAGAACATTTTATAGTATTCAAGGGGAGTCTTGACCAGGCCATGGAGAGATTGGGCTCTGCCGCGGGCAGTCATGCTGTGCTGACCGTAATGCTGGAATATTCGTTGCTCGTAATAGGGAATCATTCCTCCGCAATGATGAGTAATAACCTTTAAATCCGGGAATTTTTCCATAATGCCGCTGAATACCAGCCGTGACATGGCTACCGTTGTCTCATACGGCCAGCCAAATGTACTGGCTATCATGTATTTTGAGGCGTCTTCCGCTTTATAATCGGTAAAGTCGTTGCCTCTCCAGGGATGAATATAGATAGGCAGGTTATATTCTGACATCTTCTCGTAGAGCGGCATAAACTCGGGTGAATCCAGGGGTTTACCGTTTATATTGGAGTGGACATAGATACCTTTAAATCCAAGGTCGTTGATAGCCCGGTCTGTTTCCCTCAAGGCGGCGTCTATATTATTCATCGGGAGCAGGGCTATGGCGGCGACGAATCTGTCCCGATGTTTTAACATCAGTTCCGCCATTTCATCATTGGCCAGTTTAGCCAGGTCTACCGCTTGATTGGGGTCGGCAAATTCCTCTATCGGAGGCACCGGCCCGATGGTCAGCACCTGCACGATCTCCGGAAACATATCCATAATGCGGAATCTTTCATCCATGTCAAACAGCGGGGGCGTGTTGCCCAGAATCTGGCCGTAAACTTCCGGAGAGACTTTCCGAACTGCTTCCGAGTATTTCGGTGGTGAAATGTGAGAATAGGCGTCAATTATGATGGAACGTGGACTTTTCATTGGTTCATCTCCTTTTTGTATCGAATAATTGCCACTATTCTATCATTATATTGACATTTTTCAATGCTTCGGTGTTTCAATTGAGAAATAAACAGTCGTTTTTCACCCAGGAGTTAATTTTTAAAATACATTGCTGTGAGAAATACCTGTTGACAACAGCTTCTGCCTTGCGTAGACTGCTCGTATATTTAATTTGAAGGCGGCTCAAAAGAAAACTAAAAGTCCAGCTATTGGAATTGGCAAGAGGGGATGCAAAATATGGCGGAACGACTTGACGAACAGACCATGGCTCTCCGGGTAGCTCGTGAATTTCAAGACGGGATGATAGTCAACCTGGGTGCCGGCATTCCCACGCTGGCGTCCAATTATATCCCTGAGGATAGTGAGATTATATTTCATACCCAGAACGGTTGTCTCGGCTACGGCCGGGCGGCTGTCACAGAGGAAGAGCAGGACTTTCACCTTATCAATGCCAGCGCCCAGTTTAAGATTCCCAAACCGGGTATGTCTTTCTTTGACAGCGCGGAATCCTTCTCTATGATACGGGGTGGACACGTTGACCTGGTCGTCCTGGGTGGCTTACAGGTATCTGAAAAAGGAGACCTGGCTAACTGGTTAATCCCGGGCAGGGAACCGGGCAACATCGGCGGCGGCATGGACCTTGCCTTCGGGGTGACTCGCCTGGTCGTAGTTATGACGCACACTACCAAAAATAACGAACCGAAAATCGTCAATGAATGCAGTTACCTGCTGACAGCTCCCCGTTGCGTTAACCAGATTATTACCGATATTGCCGTCATTGAGTTGACCGCTGAAGGGCTGGTGCTGACAGAGACGGTTCCGGGCTGGACGGCGGAAGAAGTGCAGTCTTTAACAGAACCAACATTGAAAATATCCGCTGACCTGATAGAAATGGCCCTTTAGGAGTAAATCACTTATTACTTCCCGGACCCTTCCGTGGGATAACCAAGCTCTCGCCAGAGCAGGAAACCCTCTTTCAAAACCTTGACCTTTTCGGCATCATAGCGCAGGTCCCTTAACTGAAGCGCCGCAAGGGCGCTTGTATGGTCGTCAATTCAATCGCAATAAATGACCATTGGTTTATCCATCGGGAGAGCGGTGAGGGTCATTTCCCTCTCCATCGGGTCGCTGGAGGTGTCGTAATAAATATTGATAGCTCCCTTGATATGCTCGGTATTGTATTCATCACTACCCCGGACATCCAGCACAACCAGCTTCTCCCCTTCGTCTGTTAACTGCTTTAATTCCTGGCTGGTTATCCGGAGAACATCGTCAGTTTCCATCTTTCCTTAATGACCTCCCTTGTCGGTAACCCTCTCTTTGCAGCCCGGCCTGTTTACAC
>JAZFUC010000045.1:0-2644 GCA_036446995.1 Dehalococcoidales bacterium
TTTGGTGGTAGATTTGAGATTGGTAGCGCGATTCTAGCCTTGGAGGTATAAATTTGCAGGAAAAATTTATGGAGCTTCTTGCTCCTTACCGAGGGCAACGAGGGGCTACAATTCCCGTGCTGCAGAAGATGCAGGAAGAAGAAGGCTATCTCTCCGAGGAAATACTCGCGGAGGTAGCCGAATTTTTAGGTATGACAATGAACGAGATATACGGGGTGGCCACATTTTACGCCCAGTTCCGGTTTGAACGGCCGGGTGAACATAGGGTAAAATGTTGTCAGGGGACTGCCTGCTATGTCCAGAGGGGACAGAAGATTCTGGATGCGGTTTCTGACGAGTTGAAACTCAAGCCGGGTCAGTACACCACCGATGATTATAAGTTCAGCCTGGACGAAGTGGCCTGTTTCGGTTCCTGCGCCCTGGCTCCTGTAATGGTGGTGGATGATACTGTCTACGGGAGGTTGACTCCGGCTAAGGCAAGGGAAATACTGGGCCAGTATCAGGGAGATTAGTCGTGTCTTTCGAAGAAATCAGGAATCAGGCTATAGCGGAAAGCGAGGCTTTACAAAAAAGTAAGAAGCCTCGGATTTTTGTGGGCACGGCCACCTGCGGCCGGGCGGCCGGAGCAATGGCTGTGGTTGAGGCAATTGAAAAGGAAATATCCCGGCTGGGTATAGACGCCACGGTGATGCAGGTCGGCTGCATCGGTCTCTGCTACGCGGAACCTATCATAGATATCCTGAAGCCGGGTCATCCCCGGGTCACCTACAGCAGAGTTACCCCGGAGGTGATTCCCCAGCTTCTGGAAGACTACCTGGTAAATGATAACCCCCGACCCGACCTGGCAATGGGCACAATTGGGGAAATGACCGAAAGCGATATCCCCAAGCTGTTCGAGCTGCCGGTGCTCAAATCCCAGGTGCGTCTGGCTACCCGCAATTGCGGGCATATCGACCCCACGGAAATCAAGCAGTACATTGCCAATGACGGCTACACCGGTTTTACCAAAGCCCTGACAATGACTCCCGAAGATTTAATCGAGGAGGTCAAAAAGTCAGGTTTGAGGGGAAGGGGAGGGGCCGGATTTTCTACCGGTACCAAGTGGGGATTCATGCTGGGCTCGAAGAGCGAGAAAAAATACATTATCTGTAACGCCGATGAAGGTGACCCGGGCGCTTTTATGGACCGGTCCCTGCTGGAGGGAGACCCTCACGCCGTGCTGGAGGGTATGATTATCGGCGCCTATGCGATGGGGGCCAACGAGGGCTACATCTACTGCCGGGCGGAATACCCCCTGGCTATTAAGCGGCTTGAAACAGCCCTGAAGCAGATGGCTGATTATAACCTGATTGGAGATAATATCCTCGGCACTGATTTTTGCCTGCATATTCATATGAAGGAGGGCGCCGGAGCCTTTGTCTGCGGCGAGGAAACCGCCCTGATGGCCTCAATTGAGGGTAAACGGGGAATGCCCCGCCCCCGCCCCCCCTTCCCGGCCGTATCCGGGCTCTGGGGCAAGCCGACTACGATAAATAATGTAGAGACGTGGGCGAATATATCAGCGATATTACAAAAAGGGGCGGAATGGTACTCCTCTTACGGCACGGAAACCAGCAAGGGGACCAAGACCTTTGCCCTGACCGGTAAAATCACCAATACCGGATTGATAGAGGTTCCGCTGGGCATCTCGCTGGGAGAGATTATCAATGAGATTGGCGGCGGCATCGCTGACAACAAGAAATTTAAAGCGGTGCAGACAGGCGGGCCTTCCGGAGGGTGCCTGCCGGCCAGCCTGATAGATATGAAGGTGGACTATGAATCCCTGGCCCAGGCCGGTTCTGTTGTCGGTTCGGGCGGAATGGGGGTGGCGGATGAGGATACCTGGCTGGTTGATATAGCCAGGTTTTTCCTCACTTTTGTTCAGAACGAGTCCTGCGGCAAGTGTGTCCCCTGCCGTGTCGGCACCAGGCAGATGCTTCAGATTATGGAGCGTATTACCCGCGGAGAAGGCCGCGAGGGGGACATCGAGCAACTCGAACAGCTGGCCGGTCTTATCAAGTCCACCTCTCTATGCGCCCTGGGCGGCACGGCCCCCAACCCGGTCCTGACTACCATCCGATATTTCCGCGACGAATTCGAGGCTCATATATTCGAGAAGCGGTGCCCGGCCCTGGCCTGCACCGAGTTAATTTCATATTATATCCTCCCCGATAAATGCCAGGGGTGCCAGATTTGTTTCAGGGCCTGTCCGGTGGAAGCAATCACCGGAGGCAAGAGAATGATTCATTTTATCGACCAGGAAAAGTGCACCAAATGCGGCACCTGCCTGGAAGTCTGCCCGGAACGGTTCGACTCGGTAGTAAAAGTGTCCGGGGAAACCATGGAAGTGCCCGGTGAACTTGTCCCGGTAGTCGCCGGGGCGGTGAAGGGTGAGACTAAAGAATAGGATAACCCTGAAGATTTTTACGAGGTTAACTGCCGATGATTACTCTGACCATTAATGACCAGCAGATTGAAGCTAAAGAAGGGATGACGGTCCTGGAAGTGGCCAAAGAGGCCGGTATCTACATACCGACTCTCTGTTATTATTCCGCTCTGGCTCCTTACGGCGGCTGCCGTGTCTGCGTGGTTGAAATTGAAAATA
>JAZFUC010000046.1:0-3049 GCA_036446995.1 Dehalococcoidales bacterium
GTCGTTGGCAGCAGAAATCGCGTCATCATTAAAAGTATCACAGTTGATATATACACCTGGTTTTCCCATTTTCTCTATCTTTACGGTGCCGGCCACGCCGGTATATGTACAGGACCCTCAGTCTCCCACGCCATATACGAAAGCATCAAGTTGGGGAACCCACTCCTGGGCGTTTTTATCATTGATTGTATAGTCACCGGCTAAAAAGGTGGTCCTGGCAGTCGGATATTTTTTCTTTAACAGCTCCGAGAATACAGTATAAAAGTTTTCCATACCGTCTTTTTCATTTGAATAGAACCCCACCACTTTGCCGGCTAAATCCGTGATGCGTTTGTTGGGCGCATAAGTTGGCAAGGGTTCAATCACTCCCCGGGGATTAAGGACATCTAATTCCACTCTTCCACTCATTTGGCGCTCCTCTTTCACTTTCTTTTGTTATTTTAGCCGTTCTCATTAATTTGTCAATAAAGGATAAGAAGGAATAAATACTTCCGAAAAGGTGACAGAAGGATACTTTTTAAGATATATTTTCTTGCCATTTTGGCAGGGAAACCCTAAAATCAAGGTGAAAGAAATTATTTATTTCCGGCTATAATCATGAAAAAAGACTCAAGAAAAAAATCTAACCGCCCTCATTCTGACTCGCACTTGCCGGGCATGGATACAGCGGCGATAAACCAGGGAAGCAATCTCCTCCACCAGGCAGAATTCAAGAGTTGCGATTTAATGTTCAGCGGGTCAAACTATGTGTTCCTGGCGACGATGATAAATAACGGAACGGAGTTTAAAGCCATCTATAAGCCGCGCAAAGGCGAAGCTCCGTTATGGGATTTCCCTGACGGCACTCTCTATAAAAGGGAATACGCCGCCTTCATCGTCAGCCAGGCTCTGGAATGGCACCTGATTCCTCCCACCATTATCCGCGACGGCCCCTACGGTATCGGCTCGATGCAGTGGTTTGTGGACACGATGAAGAAGACCAGACAATACGCACAGATAACAAGAGACCTGTCCATATTGAAACAGGTAGCCCTCTTTGATTACCTGACCAATAATGCTGACCGCAAAGCAGGTCACTTTCTGGAAAGCACGGATGACCGGCTCTGGATAGTGGACCACGGTCTAACTTTTAATACAGTGCCAAAACTACGCACAGTGCTCTGGGATTTTGCCGACCAGACCATTCCCGGGAAAATGATAGAAAACGTGAAAAAGCTGAGAGACAAGCTCGGACGGGGAAAGCAGTTGCGCAAAGACTTGCTCAGGCTGCTTGAAGAGGCCGAGGTGGAAGCCCTGGAGTTCAGGATTCAAAGAACTATCGAAAAACCGGTGTTTGCCTATCCGGAGTCTCACCGGAGCGTGCCCTGGCCCTGGATTTAAAGCCTTTATAAACAGGGAATCAGCAGCCCGAATCAAAGGTCCGGATGCTGTGTCATCATCCGCCATTCTTGTTCCCCGAACCCGGCGTAATGACAACCCGATGTGATACAATGTGTCCTGTCACTTGTGGCTAAAGGAAGATATCCCGCCGTGGAAACTGATACCTTGGACATTTCACTTCTGGAAGAGATTGAAGCTCAGGCTGTTGATATGGCTCGAGAAGCGGGGCAGATTCTGCTTGAGCATTTTAACAAGCCTATTGAGGTGCGGTTCAAGGGTAAAGAGAACAGTGACCCCGTCACTACCGCCGATCACCGCTCAGAGGAATACCTGAAAACAGCCATCAGGAAGAAATTTCCCCGACATGGTATTTTGAGTGAAGAAGGCGGGGTACTCTATAAATCCGATTCCCCTTTTGTCTGGGTGCTTGACCCCCTGGACGGAACCACCAACTTTATTAACGGCCTGCCTCTCTTCGCTTCTTCTATCGGGGTGCTGTGGAAAGGACAGCCTGTGGCTGGCAGTATCTACGTGCCGGTCAGCCACATGGCAACCGGCGGCGTCTATCATGCCTGTCTCGGAAAGGGAGCTTTTCTCGATGACGAGAGGATTGGGGTAACCACCAAACCATCGGGCCGACCCCTTTCCGGAAACCCTTTCCTATTTGGAAGGCGATTCCGTTCGTCCGGGCAGAAAAATAAACAGCCTCATGAGGCGAGGAACCTGGGCAGCATCGCTCTCGAACTCACCCTGACCGCCTGCGGTGTTTTTCAGTACGCCCTGTTTGGCGGCCCGAAGTTATGGGATGTAGCTGCCGGGGTTCTGCTTGTAAAGGAAGCCGGTGGTCTGGCCTTTACCAGGCAGCCGAAAAGCAGGGACTGGCTTCCCCTGGAACGATTTCAGGCGGAAGAGGCTGATGGTGCGGAAGAGCTGGAAAATCTGCGCGGCTGGTCGTCTCCTCTGGTCGTGGGAGCCCCGGATATTACCCGAAAAGTGGTGGAAGACTTTCGTGTTTCCCGTAACCCTTTATCCTGGTTTACTGCGTTACATTGGCCCCGAGGCAGGAAGGCCGGAAAAAAATCACACGGGTGACCGGGTTACTCTCTGATGGAACCGTTTTTCTCATCATAGCGGGGTGAAGGTCAGTTATTTTTAGGACAACTATGTCCTTCCGGATCGATAGGGCCGCCACAAAATACACAGCGGGGCCGGCCGGCCGCACATAAACTCTTGGCCTGATCGCCGAGCTCTTTCAATTGAGCCAGGGTTGGCCGGCAGGACACCTCAGTCCAGTCCACTTTTTGCGGCCCGGATGAATGCACCGAAATGTTTAGCGTTGTTCTTTCCTGGTCGAAGCCGAGGGTCATCTGGTCAATCTCAAGTTCAGCCTTTGGCATTCCCGTCGGGACATCATCAGACAAAGACGGCTCCTCTGTCTCCCGGGGAGAGCGGTGATGTTCCTGGGATATAGCGAAAAGCAATTGCTCAACAGCCAGGCCCATGGCTTCAAGCTGTTCTTTTTCCAGCCAGACCCGCACCCAGTCCTCTTTATGACCGGCTGCCAGAAAGAATGTTCTCTTCCCCGGCACTCCCACCGCAAAAGCAGAAAGAAGGGTTACTTCTTCAAGGCTGTAGTGTTCTTCCATTTCCCTCC
The DNA here is from genome assembly GCA_036446995.1 of Dehalococcoidales bacterium. Lineage (GTDB taxonomy): Bacteria > Chloroflexota > Dehalococcoidia > Dehalococcoidales > UBA2162 > JAZFUC01. The sequence goes on from JAZFUC010000046.1 coordinate 3,035, forward strand.
ATTATTTCCTGGATT
>JAZFUC010000047.1:0-6914 GCA_036446995.1 Dehalococcoidales bacterium
GAGATATCTACAAAATTGAGGGCAGGGGAGTTCAGGATAATTCCATTGCCACGGACCTGGACATAGCCGCTAGTTATGGTCTGGATAATGTTGATATCAGCGGACTGGCTGTCAGCGGCAATGGCGATACCGCCATCCTCCTGGCTGGCGGCGGTTCACAGGTCTATACCAGTCAAAATGGAGGCTTTACCTGGACAAGAAGCATCAAACATCCCACGGGCCAGCCACTGACCGGCCTGTTAATGGCTGAGGACTATCCCGGCAGCAGCAGGGCATATGCCATCACGGCAGGGACGGAAAGCGCCTTTTCATACACGGATGATGGAGGTATTTCCTGGAACCAGTTAAGTTTAATTGATACGCAGATAAGCGCCGGCAGCATTATTGACCTGGCGATATCACCGGACTATTACCGGGATGCTACTCTTCTCATGCTTACTTTTGACACCTCCCACTCGGAGCACAGTCTCTGGCGGAGTCTGAATGGAGGGGCAAACTGGGAGCGCGTATTTTCAGGCACCGTGACCGGTGTGGACACTCTTACAAAGGTAAGGTATTCGCCGGAATATGGTGGCGGAGCTTACACGGTCTATGTGGTCGGTACCGGCTACGGCAATCCGGCAATATGGAAATCAGAAGACGGAGGACAGACCTACAGGTACCGAATTGCACCTGCATCAATTGATGTTTTTGAGGTTGTTGACGATACCACTCTGCTCTTCAGCAGTTATAACGGCGCTGATGCCCTGCTTTACAGCACTACCAGCAGCGCTCTGTCCTACTCGGACGGCGCGGCCATTGGTAATATACCGCTGTGGTCACTGGCGCTTTCTCCAGACTACCAGAAAGACGGGAACATACTGACAGGCAGCACCAATGGTTGGGTGTATCATTCCTCTGACAACGGCTCTTCGTTTAACTCAGTGCCTCTGGATGCTGTTTCCCCACCTCTTTCGGGCTCCATATCTGTTGCTTTTGCTCCTGAGTTCTCCGGCAACAAGATTATTTACGCCATAAGTGATGCCGCGGATAAGGGCGTTTACCGGTTCACCATTGGAAAGAGCACGAGCTGGCAGCGGATAGACGGCACCCTGCCTGCCGGAGCTACTCTCAGCCGGATAGTGATATCACCGGACGGGACTCTGTATGCTTCCGATGCCCGGCCGGTTGATAATGCCGCCGGTGAGGGAGGAATGGAGCGCTCGCTAAACCCGGAAAACACCTCGGGTCCGGTTTTTGAGACGATAACCGCCGGTCTTGATGACGGGGCGCTGCTTAAAGGGCTCTGGGCGCAGGGCAATCAGCTTTGGGCGGTAGATACGGCTAATACCAGGATGATGACTTACATTGATACTCTGGGCACCCGGCTTAACCTCACGTTTCCGGGTAATAACGCGTCGGGCACAGGCACGACAAATGTCATTCTTGAGTGGCAATCAATAGACGGGGCCGAGGAGTATAAATGGCAGCTCGATTATGACTCTGACTTCTCTACTGTTCCCACTGGTTTTGAGGGCCAGACAAGAACGAACCAGGTCCGTTTACCTGAGCTTGATACCGATACTGTCTACCTCTGGCGGGTGCGCGCCACCAAACCGGTGTTGGGCCGCTGGTCTGACGTATGGTCTTTTACCACCGGTCTGGGCTCTACCGTAATAACTCCCCAGCTTATCAGTCCCAAGGCCGGGGCCGAAGATCAGGCAGCCAGGCCGCTTTTTCAGTGGAGCCCCATTGCCGGAGCCGATAGTTATGAATTAATCGTCTCAACCGATTACGCCTTTGGCAATCCCACTATACTTAAAGTAAATGAATTTACCTTGCCGGCTACTGCCTGGCAAAGCACTATAAGTCTGGAATCCGGCACCACCTACTACTGGAAGGTCAGGGCCAACAGTTCGGGTAATCTGGGAGCCTGGAGCGCCGTGGGCGCTTTTACGACGGCTGCGCCGCCATCTCAACCTGCTGCGGGCTCTGATTCGCTGGCGCCGGAGCCAACGGAGACGCCGCCATCTCAACCGTCTGAGATACCCTCTCCACAGGCGACGCCAATCTATTCCTCTTTACCGTCATCGCCTGAATCAGTGTCTCAGCCGGCCGTTAATGACTGGTCGTTAATGATAATCGGCGGTCTGCTGCTGACCATAATTCTGCTGCTGGTAGTTCTCCTGGTAGTGGTGGCCACAAAAAGGCGTTCTCCCGCTGCCTGAATTCAAAAGGGAAACGGTGCAGACCCTGTCTTCGGCTGAAAGTATGCTTGGTTGAGAGAACTACACAGGTAGCTGATGTCCGCAGGTTTATCTGATTCAATAGTTAAGCAGAACGACCTGGGTGCTGAGAGGCAGGTTGGACTTGGTTACGGTTAGCCGCGACTGGGTTTCCACGTCGGTTACCCCCATCTCCTTGAGAAACCTGTCAACCGGCTCCAGATCGCCTTCATAGGCATCCGTCTGATAGTGCATTGGAATGACAATCTTGGGCTCAATTTCTCGTACCACCTCGGCTGCCTCGGCGGCGTTGATCGTTGATGCTCCCCCAACCGGCAGCATCAGCACATCTATATTGTCCAGTTCCTCTGTCTGCTCGTCATTCAGAGTGTGGCCCAGATCACCGAGGTGACATACCGATACTTCATCTATCTCCATAAGATAGACCGTGTTTTTTCCTCTTTTGCTGCCCTTATCACTATCGTGGAAAGCAGCCATGCCGATTATAAGGACGCCGCCGATTTCGTACTCGCCGGGCCCGCTAATCAGCTTCGGTTCTCCGCTCACTCCGGAAAAATTGGAGTGGCCGGCATGCTCGTGACTGACAGTGACGATGTCCGCGGCCGCTTTGCCAAGAGAGTAGCCAGAATCAGGAGAGAAAGGGTCCGTAATAATCGTGGTACGACTGCCTTTGATTACAAAACAAGAATGCCCAAGCCAGTTAATATTCATTTATCTTGCCTAAATATAGCATAGCCCGGTTTGGCGGTCAATCAGTTATTATGTGATAAAGGTACTCTTCGGTTCAGCTTAAAATGGCCTTTAACAGCCTGAAGTATTGGAGTTTGCCTGATTATGCTTCAACCCTATCCCCCTGTGCCCCCTTTATCCCCCTCTCATTGAAAAGGAGAGGGGGATAAAGGGGGAGAGGTTCGCTCTAATCAAAGATGACTATAGTTGTAACAGTATAATCAGCAAAATATTTGAAGAACTGTGATAAAAATCCCTTGACAAATAGTCTCCAAAAATGATAAATAATAGTTAGCAGTCTAACGGTTAGACTGCTAACTTGGAGGATTTCAGATGTTGTCCCACCGGACAGAGACGATACTTAATTCTATTGTAGGGCAGTATATAACCCGGGCTACTCCGGTGCCCTCGCACAGTATAAACGATGATGATGAGCTGCGGGTGAGTTCAGCTACCATCCGTAACGAGATGGCATTACTTGAGCATGAAGGCTATATTACCCGTCCCCATCCTTCAGCGGGCAGTATTCCGCTGGACAAGGGCTACCGCAGCTATGTCAGTTCCCTGGGCGATATTCAGTTTCCGATGGATGAGCAGCGGATGGTAAGCCATGTCTTTCACCAGGTGGAGCAGGAACTCCAGCAATGGCTGAACCTGGCGGCTTCCCTTACCGCCCAGAAAGTCCAGAATGTAGCCCTGGTAAGTACGCCCCGGACAAATGCCTGCCGCTTTAAACATCTTGAGTTGGTCAGCCTTCAGGACTCCCTGGCGCTGGTGGTACTGGTACTGCGTGGCGCCCGGGTGCGCCAACAGCTGATGAATACTGACCAGCTAATATCCCAGTTTGAGTTGACTGTTATAGCCAACAAACTCAGTGATATCTATTCCGGTCTGACCAGCGAGCAGATTCAGGCCAGGAATGTGGACCTTTCTTCAACTGAACAGCAGATTACCGGTTGCCTGATGAAACTGATGGAGACAGAGGACAACCAGGAGCATGATGAGCCTTATATTGACGGGCTCCACTTTACCCTGAACCAGCCGGAGTTTACCAGTAATCACTGGCTGGCGCAAACTTTAACCGAGTTAATCGAGCAAAGAAACCTGCTCGGGACTGTTGTTCCTTCAGACCTGGGAGTGAAAAGCGTCCAGGTAATTATTGGGAAGGAAAATGAGACTGAAGCTATCCATGACTACAGCGTAGTTATCGGTCAGTACGGACTGCCGGGAGAAGCTGCCGGTACTATCTGTGTTATCGGGCCTACCCGGATGCCTTACGCTCGTACCATTGCCACTGTCGGCTACCTTTCCCTGGTGCTGAGCGGACTGGTGTCCAAGCTATATGGAACCGAGACCTCTACCGGGCAGAACCATGATATGGCTAGTTAGGGATGCGGCCATAACCAGTAGTTTTGGAAGGGTGAGACTTCTCAGCTATAATAACAACCCTTTATTTCATTGGACAGGGAAAGGCAGGGGGAAAGTAAATAAATAATGACTCTACAGGAACCGGAAGAGATAAACGACGAAACAGAGCCTGAAGTTGAGGAAACCGGGGAGACGGGGCAACTGAAGCAGGCCCAGGCTGAAGAAGCTGCCAAAGCGGAGAATTACCTGGCCAATTGGCAAAGAGTCCAGGCGGACTTCGAAAATTATAAACGCCGGGCCGTCCAGGACAAAGAAGAACTCAGAAAATTCGCCAATTCGGTAATTATTCTTAATTTTCTTTCGGTGGTGGATGACCTGGAGCGGGCTTTTGACTCCGTTCCGTCTGAAATAGCTGATGTCGGCTGGGTGGAAGGCATTAAACTTATTGAGCGTAAACTCGTGGCCAATATGGAAGCCCATGGACTGGTGCCTATCAAGGCGCTGGGAGAGACTTTTGACCCTGGATTACATGAGGCAGTAAGGCAGGACAATGGTAAAGAGGGAATTATAATAGAGGAAGTGCAAAAAGGCTACACCCTTCACGACAGGGTCCTGCGCCCGAGTCAGGTAATCGTGGGTAATGGGGAAACTGATAAAGGATAAGAAAACAACCTGGAGAACGAAGTTCCAGCTTGATGAGGGAATGAGCGTTCTCTAATTAATTGTGGGAGGAGAAAATAATGGCAAAGGTAATAGGGATTGATTTAGGTACCACTTTTTCAGCCGTGGCGGTTATGGAGGGAGGCGAGCCGGTAATTATCTCCAGCGCCGAGGGTGGTCGCACCACACCATCGATTGTCGCAGTGGGTAAAAGCGGTGAACGACTTGTCGGCACTGTGGCCAAGCGGCAGTCTATCACCAATCCGGATAATACCATCTTCAGTATCAAACGGCTCATCGGAAGAAAATTTAACGAATCATCAGTAGAGTATGATAAGAAACTGCTCCCCTATAAGATTACCAAGGCAGCCAATGGCGACGCTCAGGTGGCGATGGGCGACCGGGAATATAGCCCGGCTGAAGTGTCTGCTATGATCCTGCAAAAGCTGAAAACCGATGCCGAAGCCTACCTGGGTGAGAAAGTGACCGAGGTAGTTATCACAGTGCCCGCTTATTTCAACGACAGTCAGCGCCAGGCAACCAATGATGCCGGGAAAATAGCCGGACTGGATGTGCTGAGGATTGTCAATGAACCCACCGCCGCTTCCCTGGCTTACGGACTAGGTAAAGAAAAGGAGGAAGAGAATATAGCTGTCTTTGACCTCGGTGGTGGTACCTTTGATATATCAATATTAGAAATTGGTGAATTCGAAGACGAAGGTCAAAAACAAGTGCAACACAGAGTTCTTGCCACAAACGGTGATACCCACCTCGGTGGTGATGATTTTGACCAGAGGATTATTGAATGGCTCTGTGATGAATTCAAGAAAGACCAGGGCATTAATCTCAGGGAAGACAAGATGGCTTTGCAGAGATTGAAAGAGGCCGCTGAGAAAGCGAAAAGCGAGCTGTCCACCGTCCAGCAGACGGAGGTCAGTCTGCCCTTTATCACGGCTGATGCCAGCGGCCCCAAGCACCTCAATATCACTATCAACCGCTCCAAGCTGGAGCAGCTGGTGATGGACCTGGTTGAGAAGACCCTGGAACCCTGCAAGCAGGCGATGAAAGATGCCGGGGTAACCGCCGCCCAGATTGACGAAGTGGTCCTGGTGGGCGGTCAGACCAGGATGCCCCTGGTCCAGCAGAAGGTAACTGAACTGTTCGGCAAGGAGCCTCATAAGGGCGTTAATCCGGATGAAGTAGTGGCTATCGGAGCTGCTATCCAGGCCGGCGTACTGAAAGGGGATGTCAAGGATGTATTACTCCTGGATGTGACTCCTCTAACCCTTGGTATTGAAACCCTGGGAGGGGTGTCCACTCCTCTTATTCCCCGCAATTCAACCATCCCCACCTCCAAGAGCCAGATATTCAGCACCGCGGCTGATAATCAGCCCAGCGTAGATATTCATGTTCTCCAGGGAGAAAGGCCGATGGCCACCGATAACCGGACTCTGGGAAAGTTTATGCTGGACGGAATCCTGCCGGCGCCACGGGGCCTGCCCCAGGTAGAGGTCAGTTTTGATATTGATGCCAACGGAATACTCAGCGTCAAGGCCCACGATAAAGGCACCGGTAAGGAGCAGAAGATTACTATCACCGCTTCCAGCGGACTGAGCAAGGAAGAAGTTGAGAAAATGCAGCAGGACGCGGAGGTGCACGCCTCTGATGACGCCAAGCGGCGTGAAGAGGTGGAAGCCAAAAACACGGCCGATACCCTGGCTTACACCGCTGAGAAGACCCTGACCGAACAGAAGGACAAGATACCCGAGGATTTGGCTCAGGAGACGGAAGGCAAGGTTGCCGCGGTGCGCACTGCCCTTCAGGGAGAAGATATCGAGGCCATTAAGACGGCCACGCAGGAACTTAACGAGGTTCTCCAGAAAATCGGTTCCGCCGTCTACCAGCAACAGGAGCCGCCGCCCGGTGAAGAAA
>JAZFUC010000048.1:0-3426 GCA_036446995.1 Dehalococcoidales bacterium
TCAGTGCCGCCGGTAGCTATCAGCCCGTATTTATCAGCCAGGCTGACCAGGGCGCTGATTTCTCCGGCGGAGTAGTTTTTATAATAGGCTTCCAGGCCGGCCAGGCCGCTTTCTTTCAGGCCGGCCACCAGTGACTCCGTATTGTTTGAGGTAAGAGGGTGGGCCAGCACCGGTAATCCGCCGGCCCCTACTATCAGGCTGATTGCTTCCTCGGGGGGCATCTTGTCCCGCCCCACATAAGCGGGCCCGCCCCAGGCCAGGAACCGGGTAAAAGCCTCCTGGATGGTGGCGATGTAGCCCTTTTCCAGCAAGGCCCGGGCAATGTGGGGGCGGCCGATGGTGCCGTCCCCGGCCAGTTCCCGTACCCGCTGCCAGTCAACCGGAAAGCCAAGCACGGCCAGCTTGTCAATCATCTTGCGGGCCCGTGTCTGCCGGGAATCACGCATCACGGCCAGGGCGGAGAGCAGTTCCGGGTGGGTATAGTCAATGAAATAGCCCAGCATGTGGACTTCACCATCCGGGACATCGGTGCTGATTTCAACACCGGGTATCACTTTCAGTCCCGGAGTTTTTTCAGCCGCTTTCAGGGCCTCGGCAATACCGTCCACATTATCGTGGTCGGCCAGGGCGATGACGGTCATTCCCGCCCTTGCCGCTTTGCCGACTACCTCGGCCGGAGTATAAACACCGTCAGATACCGAAGAATGAATATGGAGGTCGACGGTCGACATTATTCGTCAACCTCCCGGTTGATACGCTCGATACTGATTGCCCGGCCGCTTTTATCATCTATCTCTACCAGCACGGCGTTAAACATCGTTCTTCCCTGTGCGACAGGCAAACGGCTGTGTATTAGAGTCAGAAACCGCTCCAGCACTTTCTCGCTGTCATCACCGATGATCGAATTTACAGGGCCGACCATGCCGATATCGGTAACAAAGGCGGTGTTGCCGGGCAGTACCTGTGCGTCAATTGTGCCCACGTGGGTATGGGTGCCTAATACGGCGCTGACCCGCCCGTCCAGGTACCTGCCCATTGCCATCTTCTCAGAGGTTGCCTCGGCATGGAAATCCACAATGATAATCGGCGGCTTGTCCCTGAGTTCGGCCAATAGCTGGTCCATTGCCCTGAAGGGGCTTTCGTAATTGTCCATAAAGACCCGGCCAATCAGACTGACCACGGTAACCCCTCCAATCCGCAGAAAGCCCCTGCCCGGCACTCCGGGGGGGTAATTCAGGGGCCGTAAAACAGGTAAATCTCCGTCCAGGTGGGGTATAATCTCCTTCTGCGCCCAGATGTGGTTACCGGAGGTCATTACATCCACCCCGGAATCCAACAGCTCATTGGCCGTGGAGAGGGTTACTCCCAGCCCGCCGGCTATGTTCTCCGCATTGGCAATTACCAGGTCCAATCCGTATTGACGGCGCAGGCCGGGCAGGAGTTTGTTAACCGCCTGCCGGCCAGGTCTGCCGATTATGTCACCGATAACCAGTATCTGCACTTGGTTTCGTAATCTCCCCTACTTGGCATAATCTACGGCTCTTGTTTCCCTGAGGACCGTAACCTTTATCTGTCCCGGGTAGGTCATCCCGTCTTCAATCTTCTTGACAATATCCCGGGCCAGTCTCATAGCCCCCAGGTCATCAATTTCTTCCGGCTTGACCAGGATGCGTATTTCACGGCCGGCCTGGATGGCATAGGACTTTTCTACTCCCTTGAAGTCATTGGCTATTTCCTCCAGGGCCGTTAACCGGTTCAGGTAGTTCTCCAGTGACTCGCGTCTGGCGCCGGGCCTGGCGCTGCTGATGGCGTCAGCCGCGGAGATAAGATAACCCCACATACTGACATTACTTGTCTCCAGGTGGTGCTCGGCGACGCCCTGGACAACCTCGGTGGATTTATCCCACTGTTTCACCAGGTCGGCTCCGATAGAGGTATGGGTGCCCTCTACCTCCCGGTCAACCGACTTGCCGATGTCATGAAGAAGTCCGGCTTTTCTGGCAATGGCCACATCGGCCCCGATCTCGGCGGCAATCATTCCGGCCAGAAACGATGTCTCAATGCTGTGGGCCAGGACGTTCTGGCCGTAGCTGGTGCGATATTTCAACCGGCCGAGCAGCCTGATTAGCTCCGGGCGCAGCCCCGTGACTTCCACCTGGATGGCAGCCTGCTCACCCGCCGTCTGGATGGCGGCGTCAACGTCCTCCTTGGCTTTGGCCACTACTTCTTCAATACGGGCCGGGTGGATGCGTCCGTCAAGGATTAGTTTGGTTAATGCCTGGCGGGCTATTTCCCGGCGCACCGGGTCAAAGCTGGAGAGGGTTACCATCTCCGGCGTGTCATCGATAATCAGGTCAACCCCGGTAGCCTGTTCCAAAGCGCGGATGTTGCGGCCCTCCCGGCCGATAAGCCGGCCTTTCATTTCATCACCGGGTAAAGGTACGCTGACAACCGAGGTCTCGGTCACAATCTCGGAGGCTTGCCGCTGGATTACCTGTGACAGTATTCCCTGGGATATTTTATTTGCGTCTTCCTGGAGTTTGGTTTCCCATTCCCGGAGCCGCCGGTTAGTCTCGTCCTTGACCTCCACTTCCATCCTGTCCAGAAGCTCCTGTTTGGCCTCATCACCGGTCAAACCGGAGACCTGCTCAAGCTGGGCCATTTGTTTATCCTTGATTTCTGAAATATCGGTGCGGAGGGTTTCGACACTCTTTTCCTTGTTGGTCAGGTTGCGTTCCCGTTGCTCGATTCCCTCTGACCGGCGGTCCACGGTTTCCGTCTTGGAAGACAGTCGGTTTTCCTGGCGCTGCAGCTCGCTGCGCCTCTCCCTCAGATCTGACTCGGAAGCGGACTTGCTTTTGTCCGTCTCTTCCTTGGTCTCCCTGAGGAGTTCCTTGGCCTCGTTCCTGGCCTCGGTCATCGTCCTGGCTGCTTTCCTCTGGGCATTTCTGAGTTGGCGCATAATGGCCATGCGCCGGAAGAAAAAGACGATTACACCTCCGGAAACAACGCCGATAAAGAGGGCCATTATTAATGTTGTTACAGATAGCAGTTCTTGAGTCATTTTTACCTCACTTCCCGGCTTAAAGCCGGTATATTAGCTATATTGAGCTGTTTACCCGGTCCTGCCAGACACGGGACACGGTACTGTCTATCAGTCCGTAATTAAATCCCCGCCGTTTCAGGTGTTCACCCAGCCGGCGGCGGAAGCCCTGGTAATCAGAGCCGGACAGACTGTCGGCTTTTTTCAAGGCTGCCCGGTAGGCGCATTCTTCGTCATCGATCGTAGCCACTGCCTCGTCTATTATCTGGTCGTCTATTCCCTTACGCCTCAATTCCAGCCTGGTCAGCCATTGGCTCCGCGGGCTGAAAGATTCCCTGTTCTCTTTCCAGAATTGAGCAAAGGCGGTATCATTCACCAGATTC
>JAZFUC010000049.1:0-3936 GCA_036446995.1 Dehalococcoidales bacterium
GCCGTCAGGGAGCGTAATTCCTCCTCGAGCCCCAGTTTATCCATCACATGCCGGGAGGTTATTTCACGGGAAGCGCCAACTACTTCACGGTAAGCCTCACCGGCGCTGGTATCAGGCTCGGGGAGATGGCGGATTTGCTGCACCGCCAGCCCGTAAGCCCGCGCTTTCAGTTTCTCCGTCTGGACCAGCACGCCGTCAAGGTCGAATATCATTGCCCTAATCATTAGCGGCCTCTCCCGTAAACTCTTTCTCAATATCAAGCACTTTTCCCAACCGCCGCCGGTGACGGGCCTGGCCGGAGAAGCTTGCCCCGAGAAAAGCCAGGGTAATTTCGGCCGCCGTCTCAATGCCGATAACTCTGGCTCCCAGACAGAGCGTGTTCATATCGTCATGCTCCACGCCCTGGTGGGCCGAGTAAGTATCGTGGCAGACGGCCGCCCGCACTCCGGGCACTTTATTGGCGGCTATACAGGCGCCGACACCGCTGCCGCAAACAATAATCCCCCGCTCCACCTCTCCGGAAGCTACCGCCCGGGCAACCGCCAATGCGTAATCAGGGTAATCATCATCCGGCTCGTATTCAGTGGCTCCAAGGTCAACTATTTCAAACTTTTCCCCCAGACGCTCAACCAATTCATTTTTCAGGGCAAAGCCGCCGTGGTCGGCGCCCAGGGCTACTTTCAGCGTCATCACCCACCCCCGTCAAACAGTTTCAGGGCTTCATCCACCACCCGCTGAGCGGTCAACCCCAGTTTCTCATATACGGTACTGCCCGGCGCCGAGGCGCCGAAACGGTCTATTCCGATGGCTGTCCCGTCCAGCCCGATATATCTCTGCCAGCCCAGGGCGGTCCCCGCCTCAAAGGAAATGCGTTTTCTGTTCTGAGGAGGCAGCACCCGGTTGCGGTATTCCTCCGGCTGGGCATCGAACAGTTCCCAGGAAGGCATTGAGACAACCCGGGCGTTCACTCCCCGTTCCTTCAACGTCCGGCCGGCTTCAAGGGCAATGTGCACCTCGGAACCGGTGCTGAGAATGATAATATCCGGAGAAGAGTCAGCTTCCCAGAGAATATAGCCGCCCCGCTGAGATTCGGCCGCCGGGGCCAGTTCAGTCCTGTCAAGCACCGGCAGGTTCTGGCGGCTGAAAAGCAGGGCGGTCGGCCCGGAATGACGCTGCAGGGCGGTTTTCCAGGCCTCGGCTGTCTCCGTGGCATCAGCCGGGCGGATGGTGACCAGACCGGGGACGCTGCGTAAACCCAACAGCTGCTCCACGGGCTGGTGGGTGGGACCGTCCTCACCCACGCCGATAGAGTCATGAGTGAAGACATAAACAACCCTGATTCCCATCATGGCGGCCAGCCTCACCGAGGGACGCATATAATCATAAAAAATCAGGAAAGTGGCCGTATAAGGGATAATCCCCCCGTGGAGGGACATTCCGTTGGCGATGCCGGCCATGGCGTGTTCACGGATGCCGAAATGCATATTGCGGCCCCTGAAGTCCCCGGCGGCCATATCACCGCCATCTTTCAGCAGGGTCTTGGTGGACGGAGCCAGGTCAGCCGAACCGCCGATAAGGAAAGGCAGATTGGGGGCGATGGCGTTCATAACCCGGCCCGAGGCTTCGCGGGTGGACACCGGTTTTTCTTCCTCCTTGAAGAGATCGGCCAAGCCGGCATCCCAGCCTTCAGGCAGCTCCCCGGAAAGGGCGGCTTCCATCCGCCGGGCTTCCTCCGGATAAGCATTTTTATAGGCTGCCAGCCGGGCCTGCCAGTCTTTTTGCTCTTTTTGATTCCGTTTTGCCACATCAGCAAAGTGGTCACGCACCTCGTCAGGCACGCTAAACGGTTCCTGATAAGGCCAGGCCAGGTTCTCTTTGGTCAGTTTCACTTCATCCAGGCCGAGTGGTTCACCGTGGGCCGAGGCTTTATTGGCCTTGTTGGGGCTGCCGTAACCGATAGTCGTCCGGCCAATAATCAGGCTGGGCCGGCCGGTTTCTAAACGGGCCGTTTCTACGGCCTTTTCAACGGCTGCAATGTCCATACCGTCAATGGGGCCGACCACCTGCCAGTCATAAGCCCGGAACCTCTGTCCCACATCCTCCATAAAGGAAATATCCGTACTGCCTTCAATGGAGATTTCATTGTCATCATAAAAGTAAATCAGCTTGCCCAGCTTCAGCGTTCCGGCCAGGGAAGCCGCTTCCGAAGTCAGACCTTCCTGGAGGTCTCCGTCGGATACTATCGAATAGGTATAGTGGTCTATTATTATATTATCGGGTCGGTTATAATTTTCGGCCAGCCACCTTTCGGCGATGGCCATGCCCACTCCGTTGGCAAACCCCTGTCCCAGGGGGCCGGTGGTTGCCTCCACTCCCGGGACATGCCCGTATTCGGGGTGACCCGGGGTCAGGCTGCCCCACTGCCTGAAATTCCTGAGTTCGTCCAGAGACAGGTCATACCCGCTCAGATGGAGCAGGGCATAAAGCATTGCCGAGGCGTGACCCGCCGAGAGAATAAACCGGTCCCGGTCTGGCCATTGGGGATCTGCGGAATTGTGTTTTAAAAACCGGCTCCAGAGCGTGTAAGCCATCGGCGCCATGCCCAGGGGAGCCCCGGGGTGTCCCGAATTGGCCTGTTGCACCATATCCACGGCCAGAAAACGGATAGTGTTAACGCACAGCTCATCAATGGTTGGTTTACTCATTCTCACCTTCCTGATATATCATTGGCTATTTTAGCAGCCCGTCCCTCGCCAGGGCGGCCGCCCCGATTGCTCCGGCCTTGCCGCCCAGAGCGGGGGCAACGATACTTATCCCTTCCAGGGCGGATTCCAGGGCATCCCGCCTGACAATCTCTTCCGTCATAGGTAAATACTCCGGCATACCCTGTATCACCCCCCCGCCCAGTACCACCAGGCGGGGATTAAAAGCGTTTATAATGCTCACCAGCCCGGCCGCCAGGTACCTGACTGTTTCTTTAACGATAACCCCGGCCAGGGCGTCTCCCTTATTATACGCCTCCGTGACCGTAACTGCCGAGATACGGTCGGGATTGCCGGCCAGTTCGATAAGGGCCCGGCCCGCTTCGGGGTCAGCCTGAGCCGCTTCCTGCGCCCGCTCGGCAATTGCCCAGCCTCCGGCGTAGGCCTCGTAGCAACCCCGGTTGCGGCAGGTGCATTTCCGGCCGTCAACCATAATCGTCAAATGCCCCAGTTCCCCGCCGGAATTGGTGCAGCCTTCCAGCAGCTTTCCATCAATGACGATACCGCCGCCGATGCCGGTGCCGACAAAAACGCAGGCGATATCATCGATGCCCTTGCCAGCCCCGTACTGCCACTCGCCGTAAGTAACCGCCCTCACATCATTGGTTACCATCACGGGAATATCCAGGGCCTGTTCAAGTTTTGTTTTCAGGGGCACATTCTGCCAGCCCAGGTTGGGCGATAACCTGACCAGGCCGGTTTCCTTTTCAATCTGCCCGGCCGTGCCCACTCCCAGGGCTGTTGCCGGTTTCCCGGCTTCATCCAGACAGAGGTTTACCCCTTTCACGATATCGGCGATTACCGCCTCAGCTCCCCGGTGACTGTCTGTAGGCAGGCGGTTTGATGTCACTATCTCCCCGGCCCGGTCAGTCAGGACGACCTCCAGCTTGGTCCCGCCCAGGTCTATACCCAGGGTCAGTGAGGTGTCACCATTTTTCTCTTTCATATTTCCGTCTCCATTAGCGGCCCGTTACCGCATCAGGCGGACCGCCCCTCGGATGAGCCGGCCCGACATTCCGCCGAGCAGCCGAGTCACCCGTATATCGGCGGCCGCCTGCTGACCGGCAACTGAATAGGTGGGATAAACATGTATCATCTCGGTCATCGCATCAACCTTAAGGCCGCATTCCAGGGCCGTTATCCACTCGTGAATCACCTCCCCGGCCCGACCGCA
>JAZFUC010000050.1:0-4131 GCA_036446995.1 Dehalococcoidales bacterium
TATGGACGAGTTTGCCATGGGCTCTTCAACAGAAAACTCGGCCTTTTTTGTCACCCATAATCCCTGGGACCTGTCCCGCGTGCCCGGCGGCAGCAGCGGGGGCTCGGCCTCAGCCGTGTCCGCCGGTGAGGCCATTTATGCTCTGGGGTCTGACACCGGGGGCAGCATCCGCCAACCGGCTGGCTTCTGCTCAGTTACCGGACTCAAACCTTCCTACGGACGGGTAAGCCGTTACGGTCTGGTTGCCTTCGCCAGTTCCCTCGACCAGATTGGGCCGTTGACCCGCGATGTTACCGATTGCGCCCTGGTGATGAACGCTATATCAGGTCAAGACAAACGCGACTCCACCTCGGCTCCACAGCCCGTTCCCGATTTCACCAGGTGCCTGAACGAGGACATCAAAGGACTTCGCATCGGCGTTCCCAGGGAATATTTTGTGGAAGGGATGCAGCCGGAAGTAGACTCTGCCATTAAAACCGCAATCGGCCAACTGGAACAACTCGGCGCTAAAATAGAAGAGGTATCCCTGCCCAGCACCTCATACGCTCTGGCTGTCTATTACATCATCGCTCCCTCAGAAGCCTCGGCCAACTTGGCCCGCTACGACGGGGTGAAATACGGTTTCTCCTACCAGGATGGAGATAACATGTGGGATGATTTGGAGAAGACCCGGCAGTACGGATTTGGTCCGGAGGTTAAACGGCGTATTATGCTGGGCACCTACGCCTTATCCGCCGGCTATTATGATGCTTACTACATCAAAGCTCAGAAAGTGCGAACCCTGATAAGGCGGGAATTCGACCAGGTATTTGAAAAGTTCGATGCCCTGGTCACCCCTACTTCTCCCACCGTTCCCTTCAAAATCGGGGAGAAGGTGGACGACCCGCTCCAGATGTACCTTTCGGACATATGCACCCTGCCGATAAATATCGCCGGGTTGCCGGCCATTTCCATACCGGCCGGTTTCGCCGAGGGACTCCCCATTGGGATGCAAATCATTGGCAAACCATTTGCCGAAGAGACCCTTCTCAATCTGGCCTACGCCTATCAGCAGGAGACGGAATGGCATAAGGAGAGGCCAGAGATTTAATGAGCGGACACAAGGGAAAGTGTTATCTAATAAGAATAGTCTCAGAAAATACAGGAGGATAAAATGAAAATATTAGCCTGGTACACCGCCGTCCTGAACACCCTGATAATCATTGCCCTGATACTGCTGGCCGTGGAGGTAATAAACCCGCCGCCCTTCAGCCTGTACGAAAGCATATTCTGGATAGTCCTTACCTTCCCGGTGGTGTTGTTCGGCTTTCGTTTTATCAGGGAGCACGCCTAGTCAAGCACTGGGCATCTAAACGAAAAGAAATAATATTCCTGATTTATTTCAGGGGTAATAATTTACCCTGATTCTGCTATAATGAGGCAGTATAGTACTGTAAAAATCGGTCTGGTGAGGGTTGAAAAATGGAAAAGGAAATTCTCAGGATACTGGAACAAGACGCCCGCACTACCAGCAAGCAAATATCGGCTATGACCGGGATTCCCGGCCCTGAAGTAAACAGATTTATCAAACAGGCTGAAAAAGACAGGACAATCCTTAAGTACAAGACCATAATAAACTGGGATAAAGCAGATGACGGCCAGGTCCTGGCGCTAATCGAGGTTAAGCTCACTCCCGAGAAGGATGTCGGCTTCGACCTGGTAGCCGAGCGCATCTACAGTTTTCCCCAGACCGTCACTGTCTACCTTATCTCGGGCAGCTACGATTTGTTCGTGCTGGTCTCGGCCAAAAACAACCACGAGATAGCCGATTTTGTATCCCGGAAACTGTCTCATCTCGAGGGAGTACAGGAAACCGTCACCCAGTTTGTGCTTAAACAATATAAAGAAGACGGAGAGGTAATTGCAAGGAAGGAGGAGGTCAAGCGGCAACCGGTGATTCTTTAGCCGTCCGGTAACCTCCGTATAAACGAACCAGAACAGTATTATGTCAATTAAGTCGCGGGAATCTCACCCGGAGTACCACATTTCACAAAGAGCCAACCAGTTGTCCCCTTCGGGGATAAGGCGGTTCTTTGACTTGTTGAATTCCATGGAAGGGGTAATATCCCTGGGAGTCGGCGAACCTGATTACGCCACCCCCCGTCATATCAGCGAAGCGGCCATCGAGTCGTTAAATAAAGGGCAGACTATGTACACCTCAAACTCCGGCATGCCCGAACTACGTGAAGAAGTTTCCCGCCATCTGCGGGCTGAATATAACCTTAATTACGACCCAACCAGCGAGATTCTCATTACTGTGGGTGTCAGTGAAGGCATGGACCTGTCGATGAGGGCAATACTGGACCCCGGTGACGAAGTCATCATGCCTGACCCCTGCTATGTTTCTTATGGACCGTGTGTCTCCCTGGCCGGTGGCAAGCCCGTTTTCGTACCCACCAGGGAAGAGAACAACTTTGAGATTGACGCGGCTGAGATAGAAGCCAGCATCACCCCCAAAACCAGGGCAATTTTTATCGGCTATCCCTCCAATCCCACCGGGGCGGTGATGAGCCGGGAGAAACTGGCCGCGATAGCAGATGTGGCCCACCGGCATAATCTGATGGTCACTTCCGACGAGATATACGCCAAGCTGGTTTATGATGGGGAACACACCTGTTTTGCTTCCTTACCCGGAATGAAAGAGAATACTATTCTCCTGGACGGATTTTCAAAGGCCTACGCTATGACCGGGTGGCGTATCGGTTACGCCGCGGCTCCGGCGGAGATTATCGCCGCCATGACCAAGATTCACCAGTACACGATGATGTGCGTCCCGACAATGGCCCAGGTGGCCGCTATCGAGGCCTTGAAATCAGGAGGAGACAGCGTCAAGGCCATGGTTGAAGACTATAACCGGAGAAGACTGGTTATCGTTAAAGGGCTGAACGCTATCGGTCTGTCCTGTTTTGAACCCAAAGGGGCATTTTACGCTTTTCCCTCCATCAAGAGCACAGGGATGTCTTCTGAAGAATTCGCCGAAAAACTGCTTACCGAAGAAAAAGTGGCCGTTGTGCCCGGTTCTGCTTTCGGAGAGTGTGGAGAGGGCTATGTCCGCTGCTGTTATGCTACATCAATGGCGGATATTGAAGTAGCCCTGTCCCGGATGAAACGGTTCGTAAAGAAACACCGTTAAGGAGGCCGGCTATGTTCGGATATTTTGCTATTCTGGGGGCAATTCCCGGATTCTTTATCAGTTCTCTTATCCTGATGGCGCTCTGGGGCGTGATTGCCCCCGACTTCGGGATAGATACAATTAACTACCCTAAATCAATGCTGATAAATATTACTCTTTGGCTGGCGGTCGCGCCGCTGGTAGCGACCGGCTGGAAGAAGAGAAGATAGCTCCTGGGGGCGGCGATAAACGGAGGAGGGGTATTAATGAAAAAACTGGTCTGTGACAAATGCGGCAAAGAAGTTACCGACAGGTATGATATCGAGGAGATTCTTGCCGGCGCGGCAGCCTGGCAGGCTTCGCGCAAGGCGCGGGGTGAGGAACCCATAGGGCTTTTTCCCTGTGAAGACTACCGGAACTGCGGCGGAGTAATGTGTGATAGCAAGACAAAGCGTAAAGGCCTTTTCGGTCTGGGAGGAAGCTCTGACTAAAGACAGTTATGCCAAAGCGGGCGTCGATATCGATGCCAAAGAAAAAGCGGTCGAGCGAATTAGACGCCTGGCCGGGTCTACACTTGGCCCTGAAGTGCTGTCCGGGGTTGGTTTCTTTGGCGGCATGTACGAATTTAAGGGATACGACCAGCCGGTACTCATATCGAGTATCGACCAGGTAGGTACCAAGACAAAAATTTCATACGCGATGGGGAAATATGACACGGTCGGAATTGATATTGTCAGCCACTGCGTAAACGATATTTTTACCTGCGGCGCCAAGCCGCTTTTTTTTCTCGATTATATCGGCCTGGCCAAAATGGTGCCCGAAAAAGTCGAGGCCATCGTCGGGGGGCTAACCCAGGCCTGCAAGGATGTCGGCTGTGCCCTGATTGGCGGCGAGACCGGAGAAATGGCCGGACTTTATGCCACCATTGATGATTATGACCTGGTTGGATTTATAATCGGAGTCGTCGAAAAGAAGAAGAT
>JAZFUC010000051.1:0-3895 GCA_036446995.1 Dehalococcoidales bacterium
CCTCCTTCCCTGGTGACGAAGGAATTAAGGGACATATTCTGGGACTTGAAAGGGGCCACGGAATAGCCGTCCTGCCTGAATATGCGGCAGAGGGCAGCCACGATGATGCTTTTGCCCGCATTGGAAGCGGTACCCTGCACCATAATTGTTTTAGCCGGTTTCTTGTTCACCATTCCTTCATTTCCTTGACGGCATTAACCAGCTGGCGGCACTCCGGCAGGGTGCGGGCGGCAATACGGACATATTCCGGCAGGCCGAAGGAAGCGCAGTCACGGACCAGCAGTCCCTGTTTCAGCAGGGCCGTCCGGAAGTCCCCCGGACGGGTCACTTTCATCAGGAAGAAATGAGTCCTGGACGGGACGAGGCTGAAGCCCAGGCCGCTGAACTCATCGACCAGAAACTGTTTTGCCTTCAGAATCTCCCGGCCGGCCGTCTCAAGCCGGTCATAATCCTTCAGTACCGCTATTCCTGCCTGCTGAGCCAGGGCATTGACGCTCCAGGGGGGACGCACCCGCCCTAAAACATCTATTATGTCCTGGTGAGCAACCGCGTAACCGAGGCGCAGTCCGGCCAGGGCAAAGTCTTTGGTCATCGAGCGTACGATAATCAGATTATCCCGCTCGATTAAATCGAGGGAGGACCAGCTGTCGGCCACGAAGGATATATAGGCCTCGTCGATAACCACCAGCGTCTCGGGGCAGGCGTCGAGGATGTCCGTTATCTGCTGTCTGGAGAGGTAGGAGCCGCTGGGATTGTTGGGATTGCAGATAAACACTCCCCGGGGTCGGCTCTTTTTTATCAGGTCAGCTATCTTTTCAATATTGTGGTTAAAATTATCCCTTTCTTTTCCCCACTGGCCGGTTATCTCAGCCCCCGAGATTTGACAGGCCACCCGGTATTCGCCAAAGGTCGGCTCCGGGATAATCACGGAATCACCCCGCCCGAAATAAGCGAGGGCGATAAGCCGGATCGGCTCCATTGCCCCGTTTCCGGCCAGGATATTGGCCGGAGAAACACTCAGCTTCCCGCCGAGGCGTTCTCTGAATTCGGTAGCCTCTGAATCCGGCAGGCGGTCTATAGCCACCTCTTGAATAATTTCATTCATCATCGGTGCATGCATATAGGGGTTGGAGCAGACACTGAAGTCGATTATTTCCCCGCCATTCAACCCCGCCTTCCTGAACTCGGCTTCATCGGGACCCCCGTGGGCCGCCGGTGCCAGTTTTTCTACTTCCGGTCTAGGCCGTAAGGGCAAAACGAATTCCTCCTGTCGCCAAACATATTATCGTCCAGGTCAGGGCGGCTACCTGGGCCAGCCGTAACGACCCGTCAATGGCCGCCGTGGTCAGAGGATTCCCCGCCTTGCCCAGCTTATAGTGGCCCTTCTTCTCCAGCTGTACCCCCAGGGCCCCGGCCACGGCTGCCATAGGCCAGCCGGCATTGGGACTCTCCGTTCTGGAGTGTTCCTTTAGAGCGGTCTGCCAGGCTGGCCGTGCCCCTCTGCCGGTTATCAGGCTGGCCAGAACGAGGAGCAGGGCGGTTATTCTGGCAGGTATGAAGTTCAGCACATCATCCAGTCTGGCGGCGAATTTCCCCCGGTATTCATATTCTCCGTGGTAGCCTATCATCGAATCCAGGGTGTTTACCGCCCGGTAGGCAATCGCCCCCGGGATACCCAAGAGCAGAAAATAAAAAAGGGGGGCCACAAAGCTGTCGCTGCTGCTCTCCGCTACCGACTCCACGGCCGCCGAGACTAATTGAGGTTCGGCAAGTTCTGAGGTATCACGGCTGACCAGGGAACGCAATTCATTCCTGGCCTCACCGGTCTTTTTATTTGCCAGGTAGTCCCTGAACCTGAGAGCCGTCTTGCGTAATTCCTTGAGAGAGAAAGTCGATTTCAGCAGCCAGGCTCCGGCGATTATATAAAGGGCCGTATGGACGCTTCTCAGGTAAAAGAGGAGAAAGAAAGCCCCGGCTGTAAATAGTCCGGTGATAAATAGTGTCATTATCAGACCGTAAATGAATTGGGAGGGATGAGACCGCCTGATTGCCCGCCTCTCCGCTATTGAGATTAGTTTTCCCATCCAGACTACCGGGTGGATGAAGCGGTGCGGCTCACCTGTTACCAGGTCAATTGCCAGGGCGATAAAAAGTATTAACAGCGCCTCCATAACTTCAGTCCTTCGCCTCCAGCCCATTCCTGATGGCCTTGATTGTGGCGGCGGTCACCGCTTTTGCCATTAACTCGCCTATTTTGGTATGTCCGCCGACATAGCGGCATTCGTCCCCAGTTCCCGATACAACGACAATCTGGTCGGTGCCCGTGCCGGTTGCCTGCCACCGGGGGTTGAAGGCGCTCCTGACATCCATCTCCTGGAGGGCGATGTTCTTAGCCTCGGTTATCGTGATAAACGAAGCGGCCAGGGCGGTTAAATCAAGTCGGGCGCCGGTCAGCAGGACGGTGTTTATGGTGCCGACTTTATCGAATACTCCTAAACGTTCGATTGTGCTTGCCTTGTCCATGCCGACTCTCATCGCGTTGGTTTTAACGCCGGCGGTTACAAAGGCGGCCACCCACAACTCATCAAACGTCTCTTTGGTCCAGGCCAGGCACTCCATATTCACGCCCGTGGACAGGGCCGTGGTCTCCTCCGGTGTCCGTCCGGCCTCTTTTAAAACTTCCCTCAGGTAGTCATCCCAGCTTGACGGGTTTTCATCGAGCGGGGGCCAGACAGCCTTGGGCAGGTAACAGTTGCAGACCAGACCGGCCTTTCTGAATCCGTCCCGGCTGCTCAGCGCCTGGCGGCTTTCCGGCAGGCTGATTATGAGGGCGTTGGCCGGCGTCCCCCAGACACGGTGATCGATAATTTCAGCCCTGATTCCCTGGAATTCTGCTGGAATATTGCCCTTCATCATACTTTCACTCTTTTCACAGGTTTAGCGGAAAAAGGCTGATTCCAGACAGCTGAAACAGGGTAATAAAAATCCCCTTGCCGTCCCAACAAGGGGATAACCATGTTTTTTCAAACATGCTCCCATCCCCCTCCTCCCGCGGAGCCCTAGGGAAACCCGGAGTACCGGCGTTCTGACTTCCCCGGTTACTTTCGGGGTTACAGCAGGCGGAACTGTGTTGGAGTTTCACCAACTTGCTTTCCGGTCATGCCTGTTCTTCAGGCGCCTCCAGGTTACTTATTCTTCTAACGCTCTGATAATATAGGAATTCGGTAAAAAAAGCAATTGGCCCAAAATCATCCAGCCTGAGCGCCCGTTATTCCACTTTATAAATAAACAAACCGGTTAGCTGTATGCCAACCGGTTTTGATTTCTATCTGATAATCGGACGCCCCTGAAAAGAGTGGCTCGTTTTAAGGTCAGGATTTGGCTTTGCTCTTCCTCTTTTTTGTGTTTTTGACTGGAGAACTGGCTGCAACTTTCGCTTCTTCCTCTTCTTCATCATCGTCAAGATCGCCCTGCTGTCCTTTGCGGAAAGATCTCAACCCCTTGCCGATAGCCCCGCCCACCTGGGGCAGCTTGCCAACCCCGAAAACAATCAGGATGATAACAACTATTAGAGCGATTTCCCACGGCCCCATCCGAGCAAACATTGGTACAGCACCCCCCGTAACTACTTCAGCCGTCTCACTTTGGTCACTATTATGTTAGCTAAATAAAGGGTTGAAGTCAATGGTTGTACAGGCTGATAACCGGGTCAGGTTTCCTCATCTTCCTGGCGACTTGGCGACAAGAAGAGGAGCGGCCCGCGCTCCCCTTTAAGCCTGCCTAAAATCGTAAATCAGGACTCGTTCTCCGGAAAGGATAGCTAGTATGCCAGGGTGAATCTCTGGCCGCTGTGCTGGGGTTTTTCCAGTTCGTCAATCATGGCAATGGCGTAATC
>JAZFUC010000052.1:0-2005 GCA_036446995.1 Dehalococcoidales bacterium
CTGCCCTGGCCGGTCCGGGCAATATTATGCCCGCCGGAGCGGTCTCTCTTCAAACTGGAAAAGATATTATCCAGGGCCTGCTGCCCGATTTTCCGTATTCCTTTGGGAGTCAGCTCGTATTTATCACCGTCCTTGCGGATATAGCCGGCCTCCTCGAGCCGGCGGATTAGTTCACGCACTGCTTCCAGTTCCTTCTCTGCCTCTTCTCCCATCACTTCTTTAATCAATTCTTCATCGATATTATCCAGTGACGGCTCAATCTGAGCGTCCTTCATCTGCTGCTCCAGCGTGTCCATTTTCTGAAGGTCTTCCATAAGCTTCATCGCTTCCTGGTAAGAGACGGACTCCTCACCGGAGAAGGGGTAACGTCTCCGTTTTTCATCGGGATAGAGCCTCTCCAGGTTGGCCGCCATCTTGGCCAGTTCATACTGGGTACCATCGTCAAGCATCGATTGGAGCAGTTCCTGTAATTCTTCCCTGATCTCCGGTGACAGGCTGTCCATCAGGGACTGCGCCTGAGCTATCTGGTTTTGCAGATTTTCAACCAGTTCATCGAGGTTCTGAGGCGGGTTATCACCGAAGAAATCGCCGAACTGGTCCATGAAACCATCAAAATCAGGCTCCTCCCCCTTCATGCGCTGTTCCAGCATCTGATTCAGAGCTTCAACCATGTGCCTCATGTTAGCCATGGCAGCCGGGTCAATGTTCTTTAATCGTTCCACCATGTCTTTTCCGAACTGCTCCATGGCCTGCTTTTTCAGCATGTCCATCAGTTCCTTGAACTGGTTTCTGGCATCCTCATCCATAAAATTATAATCGGTCAGTTCTTTGATCTGGCCGCCGACATCCGGGGGCATTTCGTCAAGTTTCTGCCGGTTCTGGGCGGCCCTGTCCTCAACATTCTTTAGCAGTCGCTCCATCACTTCCGGGCTCAGATCACTCTCACCGGACTCAATTTTCTGTTTTGTCTCATCCAGCTTCTTCTGGATGCCCTGCCGTTCCGTCTCCAGTATCTTATCCAGCCTCTCCCGTATCTCATCCATAACCGAGTCCAGGTTATATTTATCAAGCTGGTCCCGCTTCATATTACGCAGTTGCTCGCGTAACCTGTCCAGGCTTGGCATCTGCCTGCCCTGGTCATTCCTGAGACCGTTGCGCTGGAGTTCCCGTAATGCCTGGGACAAATCCCCGTACCTGGAAACCAGGCGGCCAAGCTCATCCATAACCTGGTCTGTGTCCAGATCAAGTTCCTGACTTCCATCCCATTCCGAATAGCGATAAATTCCCATATTGACCTCTACAGCTGGATTATGCCTTTATATATAATATATTCTTATTTTAACACGACCGCAAAACAGGTGATACTGGCAGAACCCTTGAGAAACCAGCTTGAATTTGTTCTACCGGCACCTCGATTTATTTTAAAATAAAATTATAGATTAATCTGCGGCCCATTTCAAGTATTTTTACCGCCTTGAGAAAATGGCATCTTGTCAGGTATTTGCTATAATATACGAAAACACCCACCCTCCGGACGTGGTGGCTGTTCTTATGACAGGAAGGTAGCGTAATAATGAAGGCACAATTGATAATCACCCATCCCGGCAGCGCCCATTTTGATGATGTGACAGCCGTCAGCCTGATACTGACCGTGAATGCCGACAGGCTGTTCAGGATAGAGCGGCGTGAGCCGACTCAGGCAGAGTTGGATAATCCGGACGTGTGGGTGGTGGATATCGGCGGTCGGCATGAGCCGGATAAGCGTAATTTTGACCATCACCAGGACAAGGACTGCCCGGCCGCCTTTGTCCTGGTAGCCGAATACCTGGGGCTTTTGGAGGCCATGTCCGTCCTGCCCTGGTGGCAATTCAAGGACAGCGTGGACCGCATCGGGCCGGGTAAGAGTTCCCTGAAATATCAGGCGGGTGACGAGCTGGTAAACCGGAATCCGGTGGAAACATGGCTAACGGCCGTTTTCGCTTCCGAGCCGGAAGCATCCCTGCCT
>JAZFUC010000053.1:0-2759 GCA_036446995.1 Dehalococcoidales bacterium
TTTTGTAATCGAGTCCTTCTCTCCCGGGTATTTGGATAAACTTGGCCTGGGATACCCGGCCCTGGAGAAGATTAATCCCGGCCTGATTCTGGTCTCAATCACCCCTTTCGGGCAGACGGGACCTTACAGAGACTGGAAGACCGCGGATATTGTAGCCTGGGCAATGGGTGGCGATATGGCACCCTGGGGCCAGGCTGACCGTCCACCCCTCCACTTCAGCCACCACTCCCAGGCGTACCTTCACGCGGGAGCTGATGGTGCTCAGGGGGCATTAACGGCTCTCTACCATCGTTGGAGTACAGATGAAGGACAGCAGGTTGATGTCTCCATCCAGGAATCAGTTGCTCATTGCCTGGAACATATTACTTCCAACTGGGACTTCAGGCACGCTTTTCAGAAACGGACGGAAGAATTAAGAATGGGCGCCAACCACCGCACAACTCTTATATGGCCCTGTAAAGATGGTTATGTATCATGGTCTCATGGCGGTAAATCAGTGCTTTCTCCCAGTCTACCCCTTATTAAATGGATGGAGAGTGAAGGGGTAACCAGTGATTTTATTAAAGAATTTGATTGGGAAACACCGGATTTTATTAAAATATCACAGGAAGAGATGGACCAGATAGAAGAGCCGACGGCCAGATTCTTCATGGCTCACACTAAGGCGGAGCTTCTTGAAGGAGCCGTAAAGAACAAGGCAATGCTCTACCCGGTAGCCACTACTCCGGATATGCTTGAAAGTGTTCAACTGGCCGCCAGGGGATTCTGGCAGGAAGTGGAGCACGCCGAGTTAGGGGTGTCACTCACCTACCCGGGCGCTTTTGCCGCTACTTCAGAGGCGCCATCCAGAATATCGCGCCGGGCCCCGCTCATCGGTGAGCATAATGAAGAAATTTACGGCCGGGAGCTGAGTATCTCAAAGGAGAAACTGGCTTCTTTGAAACAAGACGGGGTTGTCTAAAAAAGGGCACTCTGAAAGGAGATAAAATGGCCAAGAAATTACTGGAAGGTATCAGGGTTGTTGATTTTTCCTGGCATCTGACCGGTCCGCTCTCAACCAAGCACCTCTCTGACCTTGGCGCGGAGGTGATAATAGTAGAATCCAGGCAAAGACGGGGCTGGGCCCGGGGAAAACCGCTTTCAGGGAGCGCCGACCAATACTGTACCTCCAAGCTCAGCGTAACCGTTAACACCCGTGAACCGGCAGGAATCGACTTGATTAAAAAACTGGTCGCTCAGTCTGATATTGTCCTGGAAAACTTTGCCGGCGGCACTATCACAAGAATGGGCCTGGGGTATGAAGCTCTGAAAGAGGTAAAGCCGGACATCATAATGCTGAGTACCTCAATGCAGGGACAGACGGGTCCCCATTCCACCCATCCGGGCTCGGGTCATAAATTAACTGCCCTGGCGGGTTTCAGCAATATTCTCGGCTGGCCGGACCGTGAACCGGCCTGGATTGCGGCCTACACTGATTTTATCGCTCCCCGGTATAACATTATTGCTATAATGGCGGCCCTGGACTACAAGCGCCGGACAGGAAAAGGGCAGTACATTGACGCTTCCCAGTATGAAAACGGGGTACAATTCATGGCCCCTCTGGTGCTTGATTACTCCGCGAATCAACGGGTAGCCACCCGGGAGGGAAATAAACACCCGGATGCCGCGCCTCATAATGCCTACCGCTGCACCGGGGAAGACAGGTGGTGTGCCATCGCCGTATTCACTGATGAAGAGTGGCAGAGCTTTTGCGCTGTTACAGGTAACCCGTCACTGTCCAAGGACTCCCGGTTCGCCACACTGGCGGCCCGGAAGGAAAACGAAGAAGAGCTTGACGGACTGGTAAATGAGTGGACAGGCAGCCGCCCGGCGGAAGAGGTGATGAACCTGATGCAGGCGGCCGGGATAGCGGCCGGAGTGGTGGAAACCGGTGAAGATTTAATGGATAAAGACCCTCAGTTAAAGCACCGCAACTTCTTTAAGGAGCTTGAATATCCGGGAATTGGAAAGTACCGCAGCCATGCCGGGCCCCACTTTCAGTTATCAAAATATGATTATGAATTAAAAGCGGCTCCATTGCTTGGGGAGCATAACGAATATGTCTTCAAAGAAATCCTCGGTCTACCCGAAGATGAGTTTGAAAAACTGGTACAGGCAGGGGTGATTGACTAAACCGCTCCTGATTAATAGCCGTAAATCTATTTGGTGTTTATACAATCAGCCTGACACCGCTTTTTAAAAGTCAGGTTGTCGGATTAAATATCCCCCCTGGATGTGCCTCTTTTAGCCTGAGCACGGCTTGACCTTCAAAACTAGGCCGCCGGTTTGAATTTCGGCAGGGCGAATTCGTCCGTGATATCCTCGAATACCACCTCAACCGGCAAATCCACCTTAACATCATCCGCTGGAAGGCCTATCACATTTGATGTCAGCCGCGGCCCTTCCTCCAGCTCGATAATCGCCACTGTGTAGGGCACCTCTTCCGCAAAGGCGGGATGAGCGGACCGCCGCACTATCGTGAAACTATAGACCTTCCCTTTCCCGCTCAGTTTCGTCCATTCGGACTCCATGTGAAGGCAGTGGGGGCATATCGGGCTGGCCGGATAGCGGATAGTCCCGCACTTCAGGCACTTCTGCATCCGCAGTTCGTGCTGTTTACAATAATCCCAGAAGGGTTTATTTTCTTCATCAACGCCGGGTAATGGTTTTGTATATCCCTGAGTCATTGGTGGTTACCTCCCTAAAATAATCGTGCCGTG
>JAZFUC010000054.1:0-3840 GCA_036446995.1 Dehalococcoidales bacterium
CTCTGGCCCAGTTCAATATCGACTCGGCTGAATATGACCTCGTTTACACCGAGGAACTTCACCTCTGGACGGAAATCAGCGCCGCCCAGGGTGAAGTAGCTGACGCCGCAGACTTCCTGGCCAGCGCCTTAAACAAACTGGCACTGGCTCCCCCGGGAACGGACAGCGAAGAGGACTGGCAGAAAACAGTGTTCTATGCCGAGAAGAGAGTGAAGACAGCCAGGAACAGATTGGATGCCATGCTGGCGGGTACGGATACGGAACAACTGGCCCTGAAGAGACGCCAGATAGGACTTTCCGAACAGACCCTGGAGGAGGCCCGGCAGTCGGAAGAACTGGCCCGGCAGTCAGAGGAACTGACCCGGCAGTCGGAGGAACTGGCCCGGCAGACGCTTTCCCAGGCTGAGAAACAGCTCCTTGAGGCTGTTCTCACCGCCCCGTTTAGCGGGATTATAACGGATGTCAACGCGGATGAGGGTGATACGGTTACGCCGGCCGTTCCGGTCTTCCGTCTGATTGACAACGGTAGAATGGAACTGATTGTTGATGTGGACGAAATTGATATCGCCTTTGTCATAGAGGGGCAGGAAGTCATCATTGAACTGGACGCCCTGCCGGAGATAACCATTGAGGGTAAGGTAAGCTACATTCACGAATTGCCCAGGAAAGAAGGCGGGGTGGTATTATACCGGGTGAGGATTGAATTCGATGTCCCCGATGGTTCCGGAATCAGGAGCGGCATGAGCGCCAATGCCGATATAATTCTCGACAAACAAAGCGATGTCCTGCTGGTGCCCAACCGGGCTATCCGTCAAAACAGCCGGGGAGAAAGCATAGTTGAAATATCCCTGGACGAAGAGTGAGAAAGACTGAGGAAAGAATAGTTGTTATCGGTATCAGTGACGGCTATCTGACGGAGATTACCAGCGGCATCAGCGAAGGTGAGACGGTCGTAGAGAGGCGAAGGTAACCCGCCACCGTCGGCAATTGTCGCTTAATAACAACCGGAAGTAACAAATGATTGAACTTAAAAATGTGACCAAAGTGTACCGGATGGGCAAAGTGGATATTCTTGCCTTGAGGGGAGTGAGCGTCACAATTGAGCGGGGAGAGATGATGTCAATCGTCGGGGCTTCCGGGTCAGGCAAGTCCACCCTGATGAATATGATTGGCTTCCTGGACACGCCGTCCGAGGGTCAATACATTTTTGACGGCATAGATGTTGGCGAACTTAACGATAACCGGCTGGCCGTGATGAGAAGCAGAGAAATCGGGTTTGTTTTTCAGGACTATAACCTCCTCTCCCGGGCTACCGCCGTATCCAATGTGGAGCTGCCCCTTGTTTACGCCGGTGGAACCCGTAAACGGCATCGGGCGCTGGAGGCTCTGGAACGGGTGGGCCTGGCCGCCCGGGCGAACCACAAGCCCACCGAACTGTCCGGCGGAGAGCAGCAGCGGGTAGCTATTGCCCGGGCGCTGGTAAATAATCCGGCTCTGGTCCTGGCCGATGAACCTACCGGCAACCTGGACAGCAGCGCCACCGCCGAGATACTGGAGATATTTCAAGCTCTAAATAAGGAAGGTATTACCGTGATTATGGTCACCCATGAAATGGATATAGCCGCCCGGGCCAAACGGATGATCAGGCTGATGGACGGACAAATTATCAGCGACGAAAAAACGGGTATGAAAAAGTAGTGTTCCACCTTCAACGGGGTTTGGTATGAAACTAATCGTCTTCTTCGGAATTGCCATCCAGTCAATGCTGGCCAATAAGTTACGCTCGGTGCTGACCATGCTGGGTATGATAATCGGCGTCGGGGCCGTAATTATCCTGATGTCCGTGGGGGCGGGTCTTCAGAATATGATTACTTCTACCTTCGAAGAACTGGGCACCAACCTGCTCTTCGTCCATCCGTCTAACCCGGAAGCGCCGGGGCTGGCGGCCCTGGCCCCCGGGTACGCCATCAACAGTCTTACCACGGATGATGCCGAGGCGATAGGCCGTCTCCGCTCGGTTGAGGCGGCCGTGCCGACCAACGAAAACTTTGTCAGGCTGGTAGTCGGAAATGATGACGCTGTGGCCATGATGCACGGCAGCACTCCCGGTTACCGGCAGGTATACGGCTTTGACATGGCCGCCGGCCAGTTTATTTCCGATGTCAATGTGGCCCGGAGAGATATGGTGGTGGTGCTGGGCCACAACATAGCTGAAGACCTGTTTGGTGATGCTAATGACGCCGTGGGCCAGATGGTTAAAATCAAGGATAAACGGTTCACCGTAATCGGTGTGATGGCCCCCAGGGGACTGTCCTCCTTTGGCTTCAGCTGGGATGAGCTTTCGGTCACGCCGATAACTACCTATCAGACCCGGTTGTTTTCCCAGAAGACGCCCGCCGGGGAAGACGCTGTTCAGCAGATGAGCGTCCAGGTCGGCAACGCCTGGACCCTGGAGGAGGCCACGGAAGAGATTAAAAACGTGCTCCGAAAACGGCACCGTATCGGTGCCGATGAAGATGATGATTTCACCGTCATCAGCCCGGAACAATTAATGGGCACCTTTGAAACGATAACCATCGCCCTGACTGTATTCCTGGGGTTGATTGGCAGCATATCCCTGCTGGTGGGCAGCATCGGCATTATGAATATTATGCTGGTCTCCGTGACTGAGCGTACTCGGGAGATAGGCCTGCGAAAGGCGATTGGCGCCAAGCGAAGGGATATACTGCTTCAGTTCCTGCTGGAGGCCGCCATGCTGAGCCTCTCCGGAGGCGCTATCGGACTTATCGGCGCCTGGCTGATAACGGAGGGGATATCCCTGGTGGACCTCGGCGGTTTCACTCTGGACGCCGTGGTCTCTCCGGTGATTGTGATAGTGGCAATACTTGTCTCCGTCTTTATCGGCCTCGTTTCAGGTATATATCCGGCGATGAGAGCGGCTAGACTTAATCCCATTGATGCTTTACACTATGGCTAATTAAAACCGTGAAATAAAAAAGGGAGAGCAGACGGAAATGAGCTGGTTGGATATCGTCATCCTGGTAATCCTGGCTGTAACCACTTTCACCGGGCTGAGAAGAGGCCTTATCAAATCTGTTTTAACCCTGGCCGGATTAATCATCGGTATCATCCTGGCCGGGCGTCTGTATACCTATGTGGCCGGACTGTTAACTTTCATTCAGCAGGAGGGCATCGCGGAAGTAGTCGCCTTTATCCTTATTCTGGTAGTGGTGATGATAATAGCCGCCGTGGCGGCATCACTACTCAAATGGTTTGCCTCGATAGTGATGCTGGGCTGGGCTAACAGCCTGGGCGGGGCCGTATTCGGACTGATTCTCGGAGCAATTTCAGCCGGCGCTCTGCTCACCCTTTGGGCAAACTTTCTGGGCGCTCCCGATGTTGTGGCCGATTCAGGCATAGCCGGCATATTGCTGGACAAGTTTCCGGCCGTGCTGGCCTTACTCCCGAGCGAATTCGATTCGATACGCTCTTTCTTCCAGTAAACACCGCTTCTGTTTCCCGTAAGTTAACTTATATTATCGGTTAGGCCGGAGACTCACCCGGGTGGAGTCCCTGCCATTTTGCCAGCAACTGGTCGCGGGTTTCTTCATGGGCCGGGTCAGCTTCACAGGAATCCACGGGGCATACTTCAGCGCACCTGGAAGAGTCAAAAGAACCGGCACACTCAGTGCATTTGTCAGGGTCTATCACATAGATGATTTCTCCCTCAGTGATTGCCTGGTTCGGGCACTCCGGTTCGCAGGCTCCGCAACTAATACATTCGTCAGTGATCCTATAGGCCATGTAGTGTTCCTCCTTACTTTGTCCCTGGTTTTTTAA
>JAZFUC010000055.1:0-12503 GCA_036446995.1 Dehalococcoidales bacterium
GATATTGATGATGAATCTGCTATCGCCCATCTCAACAACCCGGGAATGGATTTCAAAAGCCACTTCGGAACCGTCCTTATGAAGATGAGTGACCTCAAACACTATCTCCCCTGAATCCTCTAATTCCCTTGCCACCGGGTCCTCCATTCCGCCAATCGCCCGGGTGTCTAACTGGGCTATATTCAACCCTATCAGTTCTTCTTTAGTGTAGCCGTGGATCCGGCAGAATGTTTCGTTTACATACACCAGATTTCTGTCCCAATCCATTACGCTGACACCATCACCGGCGTAATCAAGCAACTCAGGCCTCATTGTTAGTTCGTCCTCAGCCTGCATGCGCCTGGTAACAAAATAATAGGCTATCGGACCTGCTAAAATTATCAACAAACCGCCAATCACCGCTTGGACGAATTGGGGCAGATTGAACTGCTGAATCAGCATCATAAGAGAGAATTCCAGAGCGCTGATTACTCCGGTCAGCCAGAGAGCGGTTATTATCAGAGGCCTTTTGCTCTTTTTTGGAAACATTTCTCCTCCCCCGGTTATTAATCGTATGATTTTACATCAAACTTAAACCACTGCTTCCTGACCAATACAAGATAAGTAAGTCAGGTGTGTTTCATCTCAGATAATCGCAGTTGGTATCTCAAGCTGTTAATGATAGACACTGGTGAATCGGCTGGGGATATAGCGATATTATTGTTAACATCGGTAACCACTAAATGAGGACTTAGTGCTCAACTGCTATCAGTTCTTTATCAAAAGCAACTTGTTGTACCTTCAGTTTAACTTCGTTTTCGATATAATGCAGATAGCCGCACTGAAGACAATTTTCAACCCTGCCGTACTCTGCATCACCAACCGACAGGTCACCATTACACCGAGGACATCCTTTTAATTTCCACGTGCCCATTTTCTCATCTCCAAAAATAGATTCACCCGGTAAACCTACTACTCCTATTGTGGAAATAAATAACTGTACTGTTGTCCTAATTAAACAAGCAGACAAGCTTTGATAAAAGCCCCAAAGGGTCAAATATCCTGACCCTTTTATACCCTTAATAAAGAGGCAGCCCCTTACATAAATAGCGGAAAAGACCACACCATATTTCTATGGTTCTCTCCCGGAGCGTATATTGTCTTCAAAAGTCCGGTAAACAAAGGTAAAATTATCCCCAGGGGGAAAGGATTATCAAGGCGGGGGAATATGGCTGTTCGCCTGGACGCCTTCGGTCAAATATTGTAAAAACAGGCTGGATACCCTACAATTGTGGCAGGCAGGGAGGGGTCGCATAGAGGCCGAGTGCGAGCGGTTGCTAACCGCTTACCCTGGGTGACCGGGGTCGAGGGTTCGAATCCCTCCCCCTCCGCCGGAGGAAATCAGACACCCCTGCAACGGATAATTTTTTTAATAATAATTACTGGTTAAAAAATATGCCTCATTATCATATCTGGACTTTCGGTTGTCAGATGAACAAGGCCGAATCGGAGCGGCTGGCCAGTGTCTTCCAAGAGCAGGGCTACCGGGCGACGGCGGCTGCCGAAGAGGCAGATATAATCGTCGTGAACAGCTGCGTGGTACGCCAGAGCGCCGAGGACCGGGCCGTGAACCGGCTTAATGCCCTTAAACCGCTGAAAAAAGCCAACCCGGATTTAATCCTGGCCCTGACCGGCTGTATGGTGGACTCCAATCCGGACCAGCTGAAGCGTGATTTTCCCCTGGTTGACTATTTTTTCAAACCGGGAGAAAGTCCCCAGTGGCTGGACGCAGCGGTATGGGAAGGGACAGCATTGGCCGAACGCCTGCCCGCCAGTGTTTACCTGCCCATAATCCAGGGCTGTGATAATTTCTGTTCTTACTGCATCGTCCCTTACCGCCGGGGCAGGGAACGAAGCCGGCCGGTAGATGAAATAAGCTGCCAGACCCGGGAAATGGTAAGCCGTGGGGCCAGGGAAATAATACTGCTGGGACAGAATGTGGACTCTTACGGGCATGACCTGCCCGGCAAGCCGGAACTGGCTGATTTACTGGGCGAATTGAACGATATCCAGGGTCTTGCCCGCCTGCGCTTCCTGACCAACCACCCCAAGGATATGAGCAATCGGCTTATCGAGGCGGTAGCCGGGCTGGATAAGGTCTGCGAACAGATAACCCTGCCCGTCCAGTCAGGAGACGACGAGATACTGAAGCTGATGAAACGCGGTTACACCGCAGATGATTACCGCCGGCTCATTGCCAAAACCCGGAACGGGATTCCGGGAGTGGCCCTGAGCACTGATGTTATAGTCGGCTTCCCTACAGAGACGGAGGAGCAGTTTCTGAATACCTACCGCCTCCTCTCCGAACTGCAATTTGATACCGTTCACACGGCCGTTTATTCACCGAGAAGCGGCACGGCCGCCGCCAGCGAACTGGAGGATAATGTACCGGCCGCTGAGAAAAAGAGGCGGTTAAGGGCCGTTGAGGAGCTGCTGGAAAAAATATCTACTGAAATCAATTCCAGGCTGATGGGCAGGACAGTCGAAATCCTGGTGGAAGGTAGAAAAAAGGGAAAGTGGCGGGGACGGACCAGAAGTGATAAACTGGTATTTTTCAGAGATGATGAAAACCGCCTGGGTCAACTGGTCAATATCAGAATAACCGAAACAGGCGCCTGGTCACTCCAGGGATATATTGAGCCGGATGAGGAACCGGAATAAGGAGGGGAAATGGGGAATTTTTTACCGATAGTCTTAATAATGGGATTATTTTTCCTGATGATTTACTTCTTAATGATAAGACCCATGCGCCAGCGTGAAAAGCGGCATGATTACCTGGTGGACAGCCTGGAAAAGGGCGACAGCGTCATCACAGCCGGCGGTATGTACGGGACGATTGAAAGTATGAACGAGGACACTGTTATTCTAAAGGTAGAATCCGGAGCAACAGTGAGGGTGACCAAAGGTGCCGTACTCAAAATGGAGGGGGAAGAAGACGAACGACCACAATCAATTTGAGGCGATTATAGACATCGCCCTGGCAGAGGATACCGGCCAGGGGGATGTAACCAGCCAGGCGCTGATAAACCCTGAACTCCGGGGACGGGCCTATATGATGGCCAAAGCTGATGGAGTTCTGGCCGGGGGAGAAATAGCCGGGATGGTCTTCCGCCGGGTAGACCCCTCCCTGGATATCAAGCTGATTATAAAAGACGGGACAGCGATTAAGAACGGGGACCTGCTGGCCACAATTTCAGGCAGCATCGCCAGCATCCTCAAAGCCGAACGGGTAGCCCTCAATTTCCTTCAAAGGCTGAGCGGCATTGCTTCGGAAACAGCCCTCTATATAGCCGAAATAAAAGGCTGCAAAGCCAGGATTGTCGATACCCGCAAGACCACCCCCGGCCTGCGAGTCATGGAGAAATACGCCGTGAGGATGGGCGGGGGGGACAACCACCGTTTCCACCTGGCCGACGCGGTGCTGATTAAGGATACTCACCTGACTGCCCTGCGCGCCCGGGAAATGAGCCTGACGGATATTATTAAAAAGGCCAGGGAGAACGCCCCCAAGGGTCTGACGATAGAGGTGGAGGTGAACACGGCCGGGGAAGCCCGGGAAGCCGCTCAGGCCGGGGTGGATATGATAATGCTGGATAACATGGAGGCCGCGGAAATGGGCCGGGTGGTCAGTTCCCTCCCCGGGAGTGTGAAGACGGAAGCCTCCGGCGGTATCACCCTGGAAAATGTCCGGGCCGCGGCAATGTCAGGGGTGGATATCATCTCTATCGGCGCTCTCACTCACTCACCGAAGGCGCTGGACATCAGCCTGGAGCTGGAACCGGAAACGCTGACACAAAATTAGACCGGCTGGGCCGGTTTCAGAGTGAAGATAACAGCAGGCCCTCTGCAAACACCGCCTGCCAGATTATATAGAGGCCGAAGCTGATACTGGTCGCCCCGGCTATACCCTGCATCCACAGACTGACCCGGCCGGAAACCCTGCCGGCCAGCCGGAAAGGGAAACTGATAAGGCCGCTGAATATTAACATCCCCAGCATTGAGCCAACCCCGAAGAGCAGGAGAAACAGCAGACCCTGGTTTACCGATGACATCGTGCCCATTACCAGCGGAATCAGCGCCCCGCTGCCCGCCAGGCCGTGGGCCATTCCGATAAGCAGCGGTCTCCGGATATGCCTGTGGTCATGCTCCTCGGTTTCATCGTGCGAATGACTGTGGAGATGGGTTTTTTCACCGTGTTCATGCAAATGAAAATGGGCCCGTCTCATCAACAGTTTTCTTAACAGGGGAATTCCCAGGAATACCATCAGCCCCCCGACTACCATTTCCATCGACAGGGCCAGCCTGTCC
The DNA here is from genome assembly GCA_036446995.1 of Dehalococcoidales bacterium. Classification (GTDB taxonomy): domain Bacteria; phylum Chloroflexota; class Dehalococcoidia; order Dehalococcoidales; family UBA2162; genus JAZFUC01. The sequence continues at coordinate 4,348 of JAZFUC010000055.1, forward strand.
GGGATGGTCAATTTAAAGACGAGAACGGCAATGCCGGCGGCAAAGAGAGTGAAGGTGTGACCCATCCCCCAGACCAATCCGACCTTTACCGCTTCTAAAAAGCTGCCTCTCCGGCTGATAACCGTGGTTACCGTCACCAGATGATCGGCATCCAGGGCATGCCTGAGTCCCAGCAGAAACCCGAAACCCAGGGCGGTTATTATGGCGGCGTCTACCATCTTTTCAGCGGCCCCTTCCCATCAAGTCATACTTCCCCATCGCTGGCCGGACAGCTGTCACTATATTCCGCCACCCCCGACACAGGTGCCCATAGCCGGACTGAGAACCAGGCTGAGGGCCATTATAATGACAAGAACATAGAAGAATCGTCTCATCAATTTATTCGTCTTAATCTTCTTATTCTTCCTATTTTTCATTTTTCTCCATTCGATTTACATTATGTAAAGAATTTTGTCATCCTGGTGAAACCCCTAATCGGCGCATTTCCGGCAGCGCCCCAGGATGGCCAGGTGTCTCAGGTCAGCCCGGAAACTGTATTCCTTGAGCAGAGAGTTCTCCAGAGAAGTCAGTAGCGACTCATCGAGGTCGGTCATCGAGCCGCACGTCTGGCATACCAGGTGATGGTGGTGCCCCTTGGCGAAGGGATGGTACCTGACCCGCCCTTCTCCCAGGTCTGTCTCCGTAACCAGGTTGAGTCGCTTCAGCAATTCCAGGGTACGGTAAACAGTGGAGATATTAACCACCGGGTAACTTTCCGTAATCTGGGAGTATATTTCATCTGCGCTGATGTGGTGGTCGCTGCTTTCAATAGCAGAAACAATCATCATCCGCTGGGGCGTCAGCCTGAAGCCCCTTTCTTTTAACTCGGCGACCATATCGCTGGTCTGTGTCACCCGGTCTTCCCCCGTTCATTCAGACTGGTTCCACTATACCAGAATCCGGCTGTTATTGCAATGAGTTGCAATAACTATTACAGGCAGCTACAGGCAATCGCTAAAACTTGTCCCGGCTGTCCAGCATAAGCGTCACCGGACCGTCATTATGGATTTCCACCTGCATATAGCTCTGAAAAAGCCCCGTCTCCACCTTCAGTCCGCTGGCCCGGACCCGCTCCACAAACTCCTCGAACAACACTCCGGCCTCTTCCGGCGGGGCAGCCCCGGTAAAGCTGGGGCGGCGTCCTTTCCGGGTATCGGCCAGCAGGGTAAACTGGCTGATTACCAGTAGTTCGCCCCCAACGTCCCGCGCCGAGCGGTTGAACTTGCCTTCTTCATCGGCGAATATCCGCAGTTCCACAGTCTTCCGGGCCAGGTAACTAACATCCCTTTCAGTATCACCGGCGGCCAGCCCAATAAACACGACCAGCCCCCGGCCAATCCGGCCCACTTCATTACCATCGACAGTAACAGCGGCCCCGGTAACCCGCTGAAGCAATGCCTTCACCGCAAAATTCTCCTTTCGCCCTCCGGCACATTTTAACTGAATAAACAGGGAATACACAATGTCAGATTTAAACCAGTTTTTCCAATTAGCTATTCGATTTTTCTTAATGAGGTTATCAATGGCCTGAAGTATTGAATTCTGTGTGGTTATCGTTCGACTCCATCCCCCTGTATCCCCCTTCCTCCTCTCCTTGTTAAGGAGAGGGGGATAAAAGGGAGTGAGGTTGACCAGATATAAATATAAACTCCCCCTAACAAGAGTGCAAACAAGAAAATACAAACAGAACCTGCCCTTATTTAATATAGACTTCTCAACCAAAAAGGTTTAACATTAGGGGGACAAGACCTGAGGAGAAGTAATTAAAATGTCATTAGCAGCGGTATAAAAGAGAAGCTCTGAGCCTGACAAGCCAGTGTTTCTCAAATAATGAGAATGGAGGCATGGTTATGCAGTCAAGCCTGATTGGGAAAATAGAAAAAGCCAAGCTCTATGCCCAAGAGAAAGACCGGATTACCTTCTCCGAATTCAAAGTGGAGTTCCGCGGGGAAAATGACAGTTACGATATAGCCTACACCGACGGCAAATGGCACTGCTCCTGCCATTTTTTCTCGACCTGGGAAACCTGCAGTCATACTATGGCGCTGGAGAGAATCCTGGATAATATGCTGCCTGAAGAGGCGCTGGTCACACCTCATCTGACCGCCTGATTTTCAGGGCTACCAGGCCAACCAGAGGCGCCACCGGGCCATTGCTGTCCCCGTCGGCGTGTTTCCCATCCGGGGGCTGACTACACCCTCTTCTGCTTCCATCTGCCCATCCTGAAGTAGGTCACATAGGCGATTACCCCGACCACCATACCGGCTACTATCGCCCAGCGGACGCCCAGGACCCCAAGGTCCGTATATTTGGGTAGTATAAATGCCAGGGGTATCTGCACCAGCCAGAAATTCAGCAAGGTAACCAGCATCGGCGGCATGGTATCGCCGGCCCCGGCAATGGTATTCTGCAGGATATAGTAAATACCCATCAGGGCATATCCGCCCACGCCGACCCTGAGAAAAGAACTCGTCATACTGACAATCTCGGGGTCGGAACTAAACACCCTGACGAAGCTCTCCGCCCAGAAGAGGATTGCAATCGAAACCAGGATGGTAAACGCCTCTCCCACACCCACGGCCAGCCAACCCCCCTTCTCCGCCCTGTCCGGTTGATTCGCCCCCAGGTTTTGCCCGGCCAGGACACCGGAGCCGATTCCCAGGCCCATGTTCGGCATCCGGAGTATTGCCTGCATCCTCTGTATCAATGTGTGCCCGGCCACGGCGATGGTGCCGAAGGGAGCCATAAACCACATCAGCGCCAAGTCACCAAAGGTCCTTTCCATAGCCGTAATCGAAGCCGGAATACCAATCTTCAGAATCCGCCAGATGGCGCCGAAATCAAGACTGAAGTTTTTCAACGATAACCTTAACCGGGAGTGCCCGCTGAAAAGTATCCAGAGGGCCACCATCCCCCCCAGGCCCTGGGAGATGGCATTAGCCGCGGCCGCGCCGCTGACACCCATACGGGGGAATATCCATAGTCCAAAGATAAGAAGGGGAGACAGCCCGGCGTGGAATATCCTGAAGACCACGGTTATCCTCATCGGAGTCACCGTGTCCCCGGAAGCCTGCATGATGGCCTCGGCCATCATCCGGAAGGACATCGCCACCGTGCTGATAAACATTATCCTCATATAGGCAGCCCCTTCGGCTATCACTTCAGCCTCCAGTCCGAAAATCCCCATTATCGGTTCGGCGAAGAAGATACCTATCGAGGCCACGATGATAGTATAAGTGCCGCTGATAACGAAGGCCTGCTGCCCGATATGGTTGGCCCCTTCCGAGTCCCCGGCCCCGACAAAGCGGGCCACCAGAGCCCTGGTGCCCTGGGACAGACCCATCCGGGCCGAGGTCACCAGCATAACCGCCATGCCGGCCACACCCACTCCGGCGATAGAGGCCGCTCCCAGTTTGGCCACCCAGACCATATCTATAACCGGGCCAAGTAAATTGAGGGAGTTACCGACGACTATCGGCCAGGACAGGGACAAAAGATTGTGAAATATATTACCTGTTGTCCAGTCCTTGACGACAGACCTTCGACTCCCGCGCCCTCCTCCGGATTCTTCCAAACCAGTCAGTTACTCCTTCCGAATCATCCCATGCTCCAATCAGGTTGTTAAACCAAGCGCCTCAACCTGCTCGATAGCCCCGGCGACTACAAACAATGAACCGGTCACGCATATCATATCCCTGTCTCCGGCCATATCCAGGGCCAGGGGCAAGGCAATTGAAATATCTTCCGTCTCCCTGACTTCCACACCCTGCCGGCGGAACTCGGCCAGAATCGGAATCGTGGCCAGAGCCCGGGGGTGGATGGAGTGGGTGGCTATAACTTCGTCAAAAAGGGGTAATAGTTCCCCGACTATTCCAGCGATATCCTTATCCGCCGAGACACCCAGAATAAGGATAGCCTTTTCAAAATCAAAGTACTCTTCCAGGGACTGTTTCAGCAGCCGGGCTGATTCCGGATTATGGGCCCCGTCAACAACCACCAGCGGTTCCCTGTTCAGGACCTGCAGCCTGCCCGGCCAGTTTACCTTTGCCAGACCGGCGGCTATGCTTTCCGCACTAATTTTGTAGCCTTTTTCCGTCAGGACCTCCAGGGCTCCCACAGCCACGGCCCCATTAATCAGCTGATGCTGTCCCAGCAGGGGAATGGACACATCATAACTGCCCAGCCGGCCGGTAACCAGCAACGCCTGCCGGCCTGAATCAAAACCAGAACTCCGCCAGGTGACATCACTGCCCACCCGGACCAGCTTTGAACCGGTACTCCGGCAGGCCTTCTCTATTACCGCGTCCACTTCGGCAATCTGGGGAGCCGTCACCACCGGGCTGTCGGATTTGATAATTCCCGCCTTCTCGGCGGCGATTCCGGCCAGGTCTTCGCCCAGCACCTCCGTATGGTCGCGGCTGATAGAGGTAATAACGCAAACTTCCGGCCGGACTATATTGGTGGCGTCCAGCCGTCCCCCAAGCCCCACTTCTATTACCTGGAAATCTGCCCCTTTCATCTCGAAAAACACAAAACCCAGGGCCGTTATCAGTTCAAAGGTGGTTATCTGCCCATAAGTAGCCTTCTCATTCACGGCCGCTACCTCGGGCTTGATCTTCTCCACCAGAGCAACCACCTCATCTTCAGAGATTAACCGGTCATCCACCCTGATGCGTTCGTTAAAGACATGCAAGTGAGGGGAAGTAAAAAGCCCGGTGGTGTAGCCGGAAGCGGTCAACACCGAGGCTATCATAGCCGCCACGCTGCCCTTGCCCTTGGTGCCGGCGATATGGACCGTCCTGGTCTTCAGGTGGGGATTACCCAGCCTTTCCAGCAGTTCGTCCATCCTCCTCAGGTCATAATGGACAGGGTCGCGCGGCCGGGGCGTTCTTTCGTAATCGATAAAACTGTAGATGTAATCCAGGGCCTGCTGGTAGTCGGTATCTGGCAACCTCATCCCCCGTTTCTGCTTGATGAGATAAGAAGAGAGGAGCAAGCCCCCCGTTTGGACCAGCCCTCCCCCGTTCACAATGGCTAGACTCAATTATAGCACTGCTTCAAATCCGCCAGCAAACGGAGCCGGACCGGCTCCCCCACCTCCATCGCACCCCGGGAGTTTTGAATAAAAGCGGCCCGCTGTGATATTATGTTCACATTCTATTCGGTAATGTACGATAAATGAATTCAACGCGCAGGCTTCTTTGGGGTATATCCGCCCTGGTCACCATCATAACTACCGGTGTCATCGGTTACACCGTCATTGAGGGCTGGCCATTCCTGGAAGCCCTTTACATGACTATAATCACCATAACCACGGTGGGTTACGCTGAGGTCCATCCCCTGAGCGGCGGCGGCCAGGTATTCACTATTTTCCTGATTGTCAGTGGCGTGGGCGGGGCCCTGTATACCGTGTCCGGAATTATAGAGTATATTATAGAGGGAAATCTGGGTACTACCTGGGGGAGACGCAGAATGCAAAACAAGATTTCCAAAATCAAGGGACATTTTATCCTCTGCGGCTTCGGCAGGGTGGGCGAGTCGATTGCCCGCACCTTTCACGAGGAAGGGATGCCTTTCGTGGTAATCGATAACAAGCCCGGTCGCATCGAAGAACTGGAGCAGTCCGAATACCTCTACCTGGAAGGCGATGCCACCCGGGATGAAGTGCTTAAAGAAGCCGGGGTGGAACGGGCCCGGGGGTTGGTGGCAACCCTCGGCTCCGATGCCGATAATACCTACATTACCCTGTCAGGCAGGGCCATGAACCCGGGGATTTTTATCGAATCCCGGGCCAGCAGCGAGCAGGCCGAGGCCAAGCTGAAGACCGCCGGGGCCGACCGTGTTGTGGCTCCCTACCGCATCGGCGCCCGCCGCATGGCAATGCTGGCCATGCGCCCCAAGGTGGTAGATTTTATTGACACCATAATCCGCCGCAGCGGCCCCGAGCTGCAGATGGAGAATATAGCTATTGAAGACGGCTCAACCCTGGCCGGGCAGACGGTAAACGAAATCCGCCAATGTTCGGATGCTAATATACTGGCCATAAATAAAAAAAACGGCGACCTGCTGGCAAACCCATCAGGAGAAGAGAAGATATCGGCCGGAGACAGCCTGATTATTATGGGCACCAGGGGGCAGCTGAGTTCTCTGGAGTCCATTTGTGAAGGAGCGGTTTCCAATGACTAAAATCAGGGCCGGAATCATCAATGTTACCGGTTATGCCGGTGTGGAACTGGCCAGATTGCTTCACACCCACCCTGAGATAGAGTTGACCTCGGTTACCGGGCGCAGCCTGGCCGGGCAGACACTGGGGGCGGTTTTTCCACACCTCGGTGACCTGGGTCTGACCATTGAAGCCGAACTGGGGGAGGTTGACGTGGCTTTTTCAGCGATGCCCCATAAGGCCAGCGCTGAAGAGATAATACCCCTGCTTGATAAGGGAGTAAAAGTAGTGGACATCAGCGCCGATTTCCGGCTCAAAGACGCGGCCAGCTACCCGGAGTGGTACGATTTTACCCATCCCGCCCCGGAACTGCTGGAACAGGCTGTTTTCGGACTGCCGGAACTGCACCGTTCGGAAATTACCGGTGTGAACCTGGTGGCCAATCCCGGCTGCTATCCTACCGGGGCCATCCTGGCTCTGGCTCCGGCTGTAAAAGAGGGTCTGATTGAGCCTGACATTATTGTCGATAGCAAATCGGGCCTCTCCGGGGCCGGGCGCGCCCTGGCCCTGAATACCCATTATACGGAAGCCAATGAGGATGTTACCGCCTACGGCCTGACCGGGCACCGCCACCTGCCTGAGATAAGCCAGGAACTGGCCCTGCTCAGTCCCGGGCAGCCGCCCGCCGTTACCTTCGTTCCCCACCTGGTACCGATGACCCGGGGAATACTCACCACCGCTTACGCCAGTCTGGTCCCCGGCAAGTTAGCCAGTGGAGACAAGGGGGAAAAGCAGTTAAAGGAGCTTTATCAGGACTTTTATAAGGGAGAGCCTTTTGTCCGCCTGGCGGAAGCCTCTCCTCATACCAAACACACCTGGGGCAATAATATGTGTTTCGTTTACCCCACCCTTGACCCCCGGGGAGAGAAATTAATTGCCATCAGCGCCCTGGATAACCTGGTCAAAGGGGCCGCCGGGCAGGCCATTCAGAATATGAATATCATGCTCGGCCTGTCGGAAACGGCCGGCCTGGAAGCCCCGGCTGTTTTTCCCTGAGACAACCTACTCTTGTTATGAGAAATTCATGTTTGTATTCTGGCTAACCTCACCCCCTTAGTCCCCCGTTCGGCGCAGCCCCCTCTCAAACTTACCCCTTTACTCCTGATGAAATCCTCTCTCTGACTTACACTCCCCCTCGTTTAAGAAGGAAGCCCTGGAAATTAAGGGGAGTTAAGAGGGGCTTTGCCCCTCTTAACAGAAACTCTTTCCCCTTCCCCTATTCAGGGGAAGGGGAATACAAGGGGATGGGGTAAAACAATAATCGGATATAACTCGTTATCCCATTCCACTGACAGCCCTATCAACCAAACCGGAACAGAACCCGGCTTTTTTCAGCTTGACAGTTATCCAGTCTGGTTGTAGAGTAACGGCACCACTTTAGATGGGAGGTGCCGGATGCTAATACTTTATCCACTGGTCTCGATTTTACTTCTGGTGGCCGGCGGCGCCGGTCTTTTTGTCACCCTCGGAGGTTCTGAATTTGCCAGCACCATCTGGCTGCAGGGCGTTATCACTTTCGGAGTATTTTTACTTATCGGGCTGATAATACTGATTACTCTGCTTACCGTCCTGGTAGAGCATGAATAACTCCGGATTACGGCCCGCTTCCTGACCGGGTCCCCGGTTTCATATCAGCAATCGGGTTCGGTATGGTTCAATAAGGGAATCCCCATCCCCCCATATCCCCCCCGATTTCATCGGGGGGGAAGATTTTTATTAAGAGGGGCGGAGCCCCTTCAAAAATACCTCTCCCCCTCTCTTTGCTAAGGAGAGGTTTATCGTGAGACCTCGGCGTGAGCTCGGCCGAACGAGGGATTAAGGGGGTGAGGTTAAGCAACATAAAAACATATACTACTTATAACAACTGTGTAAATAAGAAAATGCAGACAGGACC
>JAZFUC010000056.1:0-13700 GCA_036446995.1 Dehalococcoidales bacterium
AGCGGCTTCCTTTAAAAAGGAAGCCGCTCTTAAATTTAGAACTATCCGTTAGTCGGTATTAAACGGCCAGCTCAGGCTCATTCGATTCGTCTTCGACAGCGGCCGCGTCAGTGCTGATAGCCGCCAACTCCGCTTCTGGCCCGGGTTCTTCACCAGGTTCCTTTTCAAGTTCATCCCCGGGTTCTTCGGTTTTAGAAAGCTGTGGTATATCGTCAAAAAGGGTCGAGCGGGCAGGAATAAGCCGACCGATAATCACGTTTTCCTTGAGACCGATAAGTTTATCCGTGGCCCCTCTTACGGCGGCATCGGTAAGCACCCGTGTAGTCTCCTGGAATGAGGCCGCGGCCAGCCAGCTATCAGTGCTTAAGGAAGCTCTGGTTATCCCCAGTAAGACGGTATGGGCCGTTGTCGGCTCACCGCCTTCAGCCAGAACCTCTGCATTAATATCTTCGTACTTGAATCGGTCTATCAGCTCACCGGGAATCAGGTCTGTGTCCCCTGCCGAGTCAATTCTCACCTTGTCCAGCATCTGGTGCACTATGATTTCAATGTGCTTATCGTTGATATTCACGCCCTGGGAACGGTAGACCCTCTGCACTTCATCAACCAGATACTGCTGGACAGCTTCCCGGCCGGATATGTGCAGCATTTCCTGCGGATTCACCGAGCCGTCGGTAAGCTGCTGTCCCGCCTTGACCTCGTCTCCGGTCTGCACCCGAACGTTAATTCCAGCCGGAATGATGTACTCCCTCTCCTCGGTTTCCTTGTAAACAATAACCAGTCGTCCCTTTTCAATAATTATCTCACCGGCAACACCGGCCAGGATGGTCTGGGGCTCATCGGCCGCGGCTACCGCCTGCTCATCAGTTTCTTTTTTCTTTTTCTTAGCCGTACTTTTCTTCTTGGGGGTGGAGTTGGCCAGGATGGAGCCAATGTCAACAAACTGTCCGTTTTTCACGGAAACATGCCAGCCGGTCGGCAGGGAGTACTCATCGCGGAACATCTCGGAACTGGTTACTTTTATCTTGTCCTCATCCTCCATCTCAATCACTTCAGCTACACCGTTAATATCAGAAATAACGGCCGGTAACTTGGGCGGTCTGGCTTCGAAAAGTTCCTCTACCCTGGGCAAGCCGGTGGTGATATCGAGTCCCACCACGCCCCCGGTGTGAAAGGTACGAAGAGTCAACTGGGTACCAGGCTCGCCAATACTCTGAGCAGCGATGATACCCACGGCGATGTTAAGATCAACCAGTTTTCCCCGTGAAATATCTCTCCCGTAACAGGACTGGCAAACACCCCTCCGTGACTGGCAGGTAATAGGCGAACGAGCCTGAAGTGTGGTTATCCCGGCTGCGATAATTTCATCCATCTTCTGTTCATCAATTTGTTCATTCCGGTCAACAATTGTTTTCCCGGTCTCCGGGTGCGTCACCTTGCTGGCGGCCAGCCTGCCCAGTACCCGGTCCGTGAATGAGGGCAGCATTTCCCGTTCCCCCGGCTTTTCTATCCATATCCCGTCTATAGTGCCGCAGTCTTCCTCCAGGGTGATTACATCATGGGCGGCATCCACAAGTCGTCTGGTAAGATAGCCACTTTCAGAAGTCCTCAGAGCGGTATCGGCCAGTCCTTTGCGGGCGCCGTGAGTGGACATGAAATACTCCAGGACAGTGAGTCCTTCACGGAAGCTAGACTTGATAGGAAAGTCTATAATTTTACCCGCGGGATTGGTCATCAGACCGCGAATACCGGCCATCTGCCTGATTTGGGAAATGTTACCTTTGGCCCCAGACGTAGCCATCATGTAAACGCTGCCATTGGGGTCGAGGCTTTCAGAGATAGCTACGGTAATCTTATCCGTAGTCTCCATCCAGACGTCGACTACGCCGCTATACCTTTCATCCTCTGTTATCAGTCCGCGATGGAACTGGTCTTCAACCAGAGCGGCCTGTTCTTCCGCCTCTTTAATGATATTTGCCTTGGCTTCAGGGACCTGGATATCACTCATAGAGATGGTAGTTCCGGACTTGGTAGCGTAGCGGAAACCGATATTTTTCAGGTTGTCCAGTACATCTGCCAGGGCTTCATCACTGAGGACTCTGGAGCATTCACTCACTATGGCATTCATGGCGGATTTATCAATTAACTTGTTGTAAAAACCGAGCTCAGGCGGTAACACATCGTTAAAGAGGATCCGGCCGACACTTGTTTTAATCCTCTCTCCCCCGTTCTCCCGGTCTCTTACTTCGACCTCGGCCTTGAAGTCCACCACTCCGATATCGAGGGCGAGCTTGGCTTCTTCAAAACTGCCGAATAGCATCCCCGTGCCTTTTGCATCAGGTTTGATACCGGTCAGGTAGTAACAACCGAGCACCATATCAAGAGTGGGAGCCACTACCGGGTCTCCGGAACTGGGTAACAACATATTGTGGGTACTCAACATCAGTGCCCGAGCTTCAGCGACAGCAGCCTTAGAAAGGGGAACATGGACCGCCATCTGGTCTCCGTCAAAATCAGCATTGAAAGCGGTACATACCATAGGATGAAGCTGGATAGCGCTGCCATCAATAAGTACCGGCTCAAAACACTGAATACTGAGGCGGTGAAGTGTAGGAGCCCGGTTAAGCAATACCGGCCGGTCCTTAACCACCTCCTCGAGTATGTCATACATCTCCTCTTTGCCCCTCTCCACCAGTCTCCGAGCGCTCTTGATATTATGAGCCAGGCCACGCTCAAGCAGTTTATGCATTATGAAGGGTTTGAAGAGTTCCAGGGCCATTCGCCTCGGCAGGCCGCACTGGTGAAGTTTCAATTCAGGGCCGACGACGATGACCGAACGACCGCTATAATCAACCCGTTTACCCAGCAGATTCTGACGGAAGCGTCCCTGTTTACCCCTGAGCATATCCGAGAGTGATTTCAGTTTGTGATTGCCCCCGGTAGAATAGGCCTGTCCCCTCTTGCCATTATCGATAAGAGAGTCAACCGATTCCTGCAGCATCCGTTTCTCGTTACGGATAATAATTTCCGGAGCCCCGATTTCCATTAAGTGGCGCAAGCGGTTATTCCGGTTGATAACCCTGCGGTAAAGGTCATTGGTGCCGCTGATGGCAAATTTACCGCCGTCCAACTGGACCATAGGGCGGAGGTCCGGGGGCAATACCGGCAGCACCGTTGCAATCATCCATTCCGGTTTACTGCCGCTGCGCCGTATAGCCTCTACCACCTGCAGTTGCTTACTGGCTTTCTTACGCCGCTGGCCGGAATTTGACCTGGTTTCCAGCAGCAGGTCATTGCGGAGTTCGTTCAGGTTTATACTTTTTATTAATTCGTAAACGGCTTCGGCGCCCATCCCGGCCTGGAAGACCTTATCATACTTGTCTTTCAACTCCTGATACTGGCTTTCAGGGAGCAATTCTCTTTTCTTCAGGTCATTCAGCTGGTTTATCTCGTCAAGTAGTTGCTTCTCAAGCTCCTCTTTTCTCTCCTCCCAGGCCCGTCTCATTTTATTAACTTCTTCTACCGAGGCTTTGTCCGCCTCTTTAATCTGCGTTTCCAGAGCTTCTTCCTGCTCGGCAATTTGCCTCTCGTGCTCCTCCTTACGGCGCTCGATTGCCAGTTCTCTTTCCACGTCATCTACAGAGACAACGATGTAATGAGAGAAGTACAACACCCGCTCCAGATTGCGCGGAGAAAGGTCCAGCAGAAGTCCCAGCCGACTGGGTATCCCCTTGGCGAACCAGATATGGCTCACCGGGCTGGCCAGCTCAATGTGTCCCATCCGTTCCCGGCGTACCTTGGACTGGGCAACCTCAACTCCGCACTTATCACAAATGACGCCTTTATAGCGTATCCTTTTATATTTACCGCAAAAACATTCGAAGTCCTTGGTCGGCCCGAAGATACGCTCGCAGAAAAGTCCGTCTCTCTCCGGTTTCAGGGTACGGTAATTAATAGTCTCCGGCTTGGTTACCTCGCCGTAGGACCAGCTCCTGATTTGCTCCGGCGAGGCCAGGGAGATACGAACTGCATCAAAATCATTGACTTCAAGCATATTATTCTTCTACCTCTTCCGTATTTGTATCTTCGACTTTAGCATCTTCGTCCGTCTCATTATCCGTTTCTTGACTGGCCGTCTCGGTTTCAGCTTCCGCCGCCGGCTCATCCACGGCTGTCTCGGTTTCGGCTGCCGCCGCCGGCTCATCCACGGCCGTCTCGGTTTCGGCTGCCGCCGCCGGCTCATCCACGGCTGTTTCGGTTTCAGGCTGCTCTTCAACCGTATCCGTCTTTACCTCAAGGGCCGGTAACTCTGAAGCATCCCCTGCGTCAGCTGGTGTTTCTCCAACATCTGCTTCCCCGGAGGAGTCTTTATTTACCTCGTCCGCGTCTTTAACAGGCGTTTCCGTTGTTCCTTCTGCCAGGACCGTCTCTCCCCCTCCCCCACCGGCCGGGCCAGCCCCGTCATTAAATACCGCGTCCAGTTGCGGCACCTCAGAGGCATTGCCGGCGAAATCTGTCTTTTCTTCCTCGTTAATCACTTCAATAGCCAGCCCCAGGCTCTGTAGTTCCTTGACCAGCACTTTGAATGATTCCGGAACGCCCGGCTGGAGAATGTCCTCGTTTTTGACGATGGCTTCGTAGGCTTTAGCCCGGCCGATTACATCATCAGATTTAATGGTCAGGACTTCCTGAAGATTATGAGCGGCGCCATAGGCTTCAAGAGCCCATACTTCCATTTCACCAAAGCGCTGCCCTCCGAATTGGGCCTTACCGCCAAGAGGCTGCTGGCTTATCAGGGAATAAGGGCCGGTTGAACGGGCATGAACTTTATCTTCAACCAGATGGTTCAGTTTCATCATATACATATAACCCACCGTTATGGGACGGTCGAACGGCTCACCGGTGCGCCCATCCCTGAGAATTGACTTCCCTACAATCGGTGAAGGTATATTTTTCTCCGCGCTTACCTTTACCACCATCCGGTCCACTTCTTCCTGGGACATATCCTTGCTAGTGATACCCAGGTCTTCCAGCCACAGCTTCAGGCTGGCGTTCCTGGCCTCCTTTGGGAAACTGTCATCAAATATCCTGTCCCCATCGTAACCGTGGTCCTTGAGCCACTCATCGGCTTTTTCTCTCACCAAAGTTGACGTATCATCCACGGTATTTATTTCGATTGCCCCCGCTTTTTCCGCTATCCAGACTCGGGCCAGGACATCTTCGATGACCACGTCCGTGGCGCCGTCAAAAACAGGCGTAAGGGCTCTGAAACCCAGGGTCTGGGCTCCCCAGCCAAGATGGGTCTCCAGTATCTGACCGATATTCATTCTGGAAGGCACGCCTACCGGATTCAGGATCATATCTATCGGGGTGCCGTCAGGCAGGAAAGGCATCTCTTCAGCCGGAGCGATGATTGACACCACACCTTTATTGCCATGCCGCCCGGCCAGTTTGTCACCGACCGCGTTCCTCCGCCTCTGGGCTACCCAGACCTGCACCAGCTGGTTCACGCCGGAGGGCAGGTCATTCCCGGTGAATACTCTAACATTAATTACTTTGCCCCACTCTCCATGAGGCACCCGCAGGGAGGTATCCTTAACTTCCCGGGCCTTCTCTCCGAAGATAGCCCGCAGCAGTTTCTCTTCAGCCGACAGTTCGGCTTCACCCTTGGGAGTAATCTTGCCCACCAGGATATCATCCGGGCCGACGGCGGCTCCGATACGGATAATACCGGTTTCATCAAGCTCCCTGAGACTTTCTTCACCCACATTGGGAACATCCCTGGTGATTTCCTCCGGACCCAGCTTGGTGTCCCTGGCTTCTACTTCATGTCTTTCAATATGAATGGAGGTAAAGGTATCTTTCTCTATCAGACGACTGCTGACGATGATAGCATCCTCAAAGTTATAACCTTCCCAGCTCATAAAAGCGCAAAGCACGTTCTGGCCCAGGGCCAGTTCTCCTTTCTCCATCGACGAGCTGTCAACCAACACATGACCCGCCTCCACCCGGTCACCTTTACTAATGATTGGTCTCTGATTAATAAAGGTCCCCTGGTTGGTGCGGACAAATTTCATCAAGGGATATATTTCTTCGTCGCCATTATCCGTAGTAATAACTATCTGTGAACTGGTAACAGATGTCACTTCTCCCCCGCTCTTGGCGAAGAGCACCTGCCCGCTGTGGATGGCGGCTTCAGCTTCCATACCGGTTGCCACCAGCGGGGCTTTGGGCGAGAGCAAGGGCACGGCCTGCCGCTGCATATTGGAGCCCATCAGGGCCCTGTTGGCGTCATCGTGCTCAAGAAACGGCACCAGAGAAGCGGCCACGCTGAATATCTGCTTGGCAGATACATCCATAAAATCAATCCGTTCCGGGTCTTCCATGAGATATTTCCCGGCCAGCCTTGCTTCAATCTTCTCATCCGTGAGGTGGTTGTTTTCATCCAGGTGAGCATTAGCCTGGGCGATGCGGTATTTATCCTCTTCGTCAGCCGGAAGATAAACCACTTCATCGGTGACATAAGGGATCACTTTTACTTTCGTGCCGGAGGCCAGTTTCTGGATATGCTTGTCTGTAATAGTAGTCCCGGCTCTAATTATCGTCTTACCCTGACTGCTAACCGTCTCCCGAAGCGTTCTCCCTACCAGCTTGTCATAATCGTCACTTAATTCCGTGATAACCCGCCGATAAGGCGTCTCGATGAATCCGTAGTTGTTAACCCGGCTGTAGGTAGCAAGAGAACCGATGAGTCCGATGTTAGGCCCCTCCGGGGTTTCAATGGGGCAAATCCTGCCGTAGTGAGAATAATGGACATCACGGACCTCGAACCCGGCCCGGTCGCGTGAGAGCCCCCGCGGTCCCATTGCCGATAGCCTCCTCTTGTGGGTCAACTCGGCCAGGGGATTTGTCTGGTCCATAAACTGGGATAACTGGGAACTGCCGAAAAACTCCCTGATGGAGGCGACCACGGGACGAATGTTAATCAGAGCGCTGGGAGTAGCCAATTCAGCCGGCAAAGTACTCATCCGCTCTCTGGCCACCCGCTCAAGGCGCATCAGACCGATGCGGAACTGGTTCTGGACGAGTTCTCCAACGGTACGCACCCGCCGGTTCCCCAGGTGGTCAATGTCATCGGCCGACTCAATACCGGTGTTTATCATAATAATGTGTCTGATTATCTCAACGATATCTTCCCTGGTTAAGGCCCGCTGGTTCTTCGGAATATCAAGATTCAGCCGTTTGTTAAGCTTGTAGCGTCCCACGTACCCAAGGTCGTAATGGAGAGGGCTAAAGAACATGTTATCGATTAATTTCTTGGCGTTCTCAACATTAAGCGGATCACCGGGGCGCAGTTTTCTGTAGATGCTGAGCAGCGCCTCGGAAGTATCCCTTACCAGGGGCTCACGCTCCATGGTGGAACTGATAAACTGGTGCTCCATGGAAGAATCTTCCTGGGAGAACAGACTGAGCAGTTCTTCATCAGAGCTGTAGCCAATGGCTCTCAACAACGTAGTGGCCGGGACTTTCCGTTTACCGTTAATCTTGACCGAGATGACAGCATGACTGCCGCTCTCAAACTCCAGCCAGGCTCCATGGTCGGGAACAAGCTTGGCCCGACACAGGCGGTGCCCCCTGGTTTTGTCCTTGTCAGCGATGAAGTAGACACCGGGAGAACGGAGAAGCTGGCTTACCACCACCCGCTCGGAGCCGCCGGTTATAAAAGTGCCTTTGGTCGTCATCAGCGGGATATCGCCAAAGAACAGGTCCTGCTCCTTGATTTCACCGGTGGCCTTAATCAGCAGCCTGGCTTTAATGTACAGCGGGGCTGAATAGGTCAGGTCACGCTGGGTACACTCCTGTTCGGAATGGCGGGGTTCACGGAACTCATAGCCGATAAAGCTTATTTCCTGCCTGTTGCCCGTGAAATCCTTGATGGGAGATATTTCTTCCAGTAGCTGCTTCAATCCCTCTTGCTGAAACCAGCGGAAGGAGTCCAGCTGGACCTGGATGAGATTCGGCACGGCCACTATCTGGGGTAATTTGGCATAAGATATTCTGGATGCCGAGGCGAGTGGTTCGGGATGGACTGGTGACAAAGATACCATGTGTAGCACTGCTCCTTAAATAAAAATAGCTTATCCGGTCTGTCGTGAAAACAAATCCAATTAAAAATGGGCGCAATGATATACGGGACTATGTTGAAGGCTTTAAATAAGAATTGCAGTAATTCTTGGAAGGCATAATTTCGCAGACTAATAGTACAACTATTAGCTGCATCTTGTCAAGTGATTTTAATAATCAGGCTGGAAAAGTATACTTTTGGTACCTTAAAGTATCTTTTTTACTACTGAAGCCCGGCCCACAATTCCCCGACCCTTTCCTTCATTTCTTCCGGCTGGCCGTCATTATGAATAATCACGTCAGCAGCTTTCTCCCTCTCTTCGGGAGAAAGCTGGGAATGGATTCGGGCCAGTATTTCATCCTCAGCCAGGCCCCGCTGCTTTTTCAAGCGCTCAAGCACTACCGCTTCTGATGAGACGGTCACCCAGACCTCGTCAACTATCGATATCCAGCCAGCTTCTACCAGGCCGAATGCTTCCACCACCACCACCTTTACGCCTTTTTTCCGGTAGTTTTCAATGCGGGTCTTTACGATTTGTTTCATCTGCGGGTGCATGATACTGTTAAGTTTCATCAGAGCCTCAGGATTATTGAAGACGATGCCGCTCAGTTTGGCCCGGTCTATTTCTCCACTCGAAGCGAGTACATCATTACCAAACGTTTTTACCACATCCCGCCAGATGGCTGTGTGCTCCTTAAAAGCTTCGTGGCCAACTTTATCTGCATCTATTATCACCGCCCCGAGGTCAGCCATGTATCCGGAGACGGTGCTCTTGCCACTGCCAATTCCCCCGGTGAGACCTATCACTTTCATGATTAACTTTCCTTCGCCCCAATCCCTCAGTTATCGTTTTTAAAGCTGGTCTTAAATTTCCCTGGCCAGGGTCAGTCCCCATACCGATGTGGCTCCAGCCTCTTTCAGCGCCCCGGCACAGGCGTCAAGAGTTGCCCCGGAGGTGGACACATCATCTATCAGTATTATCCGCTTGTCACGGAGCCCGTCCCGGCGGCAGATAAAAGCGCCGCTAACATTGCTCTTTCTCTCGTCAACTGTTGCCGTCCTGGCCTGCGGGGAAGTATAAAGCTGTCTTTCAAGCCCGTCCCTGGAGACAGGTAAATTGATAAGCTTGCCGAGCTCCCCGGCAATCAGGCCTGACTGATTGTAACCCCGTTCCCGCAATCTTTTACGGTGGAGGGGCACCGGTACCAGAATGTCTCCCGGCACCGGGGCGCCGGCCAGGTAATCAGCCATCAGCCGTACCACAGTGGGGACTATAGCTCTGAGATTCCTGTACTTAAGCTGGTAGACAGCCTGGCGGATTACGCCCTCAAAACGGAAGGGGGAACGGATACCGTCAATCTCCGCCTGCCAGCCAATGCAGTCCGGACAAAGCACACCGCTAATCTGAGGCCGACCGCACCTGGGACAAAGTGGAGGCATGATACGGGGCATTGAAATCTGACACGGGGGACAGATAAAAGCACCTTCTTTCCCACAGTCAACACAGCGTCTGGGGAATAACAGGTCCAGTGCCATCCTCTTCAACTTGACTGCTTGAGGAAGCACATTCACCTTCCGATTATCCGTTATGGGTGAAAGAATACAGGTTATTCTAGCGGGGGCGACTGTTGTGCAGCGTCCCGTTATTGATGGGTTCGTCTATATATACATCACCGTTCCGGATTTTCAGGTTATAGCCGCAATCAGGATTTGTACAAACCCACGCCTTGTAGTGAATATTGGCCCCCTGGCTGCCGAAATCCGAAAAGGGCACCAGGTCTCCGGTCTTGCAACGCTGACACTTGGGCAAAATCGCTTGATCCACGTGTTCCACCTCCCAACCAGAATGAAATTTCTTACAGTATACAATAAGAAATACCCCTTGACAAGACATTTTTTAATGCCGATTTATTCGACAATAAGACCGTCTAAATCGGAGTTATTTGCCCTGTTCCGGAAACCGGACCAGGGCCGTTTTCAGCCGGTTAGTTCTGCGCTGTGCAGCCGGCTGTAGACCCCTCCGGCCCGGGTAAGCTGGCTTTTCATCAGGTTGACCGCCTTTACCGGCAGGGCGACCGGGTCAAAGCCGGTATCGGCGATATGGCGGCCGAACTCCCTGCGCTCTTCCACCGAAGCTTCATTATGCATCCGAGCCACAGTCAAGTGAGGTCTGAAAGCTCGCTTTTCAGGGGCAAAACCGAGCGGCTCCAGGTTAGATTCAAGACGTTTCTGGAGACGGCCAAGCTTGTCCATCGCCCCACTTATCCCTATCCAGACTACCTGGACCCGGTTCAGGTCAGGGAAAGCCCCCGGTCCCTCAACCTCGAGGCTGAAGGGTGGTATACCCCGGACCGCCTCCGATATCGCTTCCTCAATCTCGGCTATCCGGTCGGCAGCAACATTCCCCAGGAATTTCAGCGTCAGATGAATGCTGCCCGGTTTCACCCATTTAGCCCGGTAGCGTCCCCCGGACTCCAGGCTTGTTTCAAACTGACCGAGCCGCCGCTTCAATTCATCGGGTAATTCAATGGCGATAAAGGAACGAACTTGGTCCATAATTATTACCATCCGCCTTCTTATATCTTCAACAGCCGGCGGGCGTTGCCGGACAGCAGCAGTTCTTCCGTTTCCGGGGATAAATTTACTGACCTGATATCCTTGAGCAGTCGACCCGGGTTAAGCAGCGGGTAATCGCTGCCGAAAAGAATCCTCTCAGCCCCTGCCAGTCGGACCGCCTGCTCGTAGACCTGGGGAGCATAGAGAAACGGAGTGGCGGCCGTGTCAAAAAAGACATTACTCAGGGTTTCCTTAACTTCGGGCATCAGGGAGTAAAAGGGCAGCCCGCCTCCCCAGTGAGCGCAAATTATGGTCAGCTCGGGATTAGCCTGGATAAAAGGATAGAGAACCTCGGGAGTAACCGCTCCTTTACCGGGATATTCGTGACCCACCGGCTCAGAAGCATGAACCAGCAGCGGTAGCTGGTGCCTTCTTAATGTCTCCAGCAAGGGCTTCATCACTTCCTCATCTCCGAGGTCGATCGACTGCATATCCGGCCTCATTTCACCCACTCCTTTTATTCCCCCGGTAACGCAGCGCTCAATTTCATCAATGGCCGCTGCGAAAGAGCGCGGCTGAACGGCACAAAACCCAATCAGTCTATCAGGGTAACGGGCGATGGATTCCATTATGTAGTCATTAGTTTCAACGCACAGCTCATGGGTTGTCCAGCCGATATTGAGGGCCACGGAAATATCAATTCCCTCTTTATCCATGTTGTCGATTAGCTCTTCAGCCGTGGCCATCTTTGACTTTTTCTGGGAGTACAAAACAGCAAAACAGGGATCGGAACCTATGTATTTATCACGGTTCCCAATTATCCGGGGCGGGAATATATGAGTATGGAAGTCGATAATCATTGCCAGATTATATCAGAACAGGTTAGATGTCATCAACCGGATATCCCTGAATACAGACAGCACAGTAATCAGACGTCCGGTGAAGATATCCGGATATACAAAGCTCTTCTATTCATTCTAATTGCTCTGATAAGCTATGGATAGCTGTTGATTGAGTTGCGGTAGATAGCCGACTGGGTTATTATATAGTAGTTAGCAGTCTAACGGTTAGACTGCTAACTTAACCCCTCGGAGGGTTAATTTTTAATTTATAGAAGGAGGGATAGAATGGCGGTAAAACTAGAGCCATTAGCAGACCGGCTGGTGGTCAAACCCATCGAGAAAGAGGAAATGACCAAGAGCGGGCTGGTGTTACCGGATACGGCTAAAGAGAAACCCCAGGAGGGTGAAGTACTGGCTGTCGGCCCGGGAAGAATGTCAGAAGACGGAAAACGGATTGCTATGGACATCAAGAAAGGTGATATCGTTGTATACGCAAAATACGGCGGCACCGAGATAAAGATTGATGAAGACGAGCTGATAATCTTACGCGAAAGCGATATTCTGGCTAAAAAAACCAAGTAACAAATCTGGATTTGTGAGGAGGAATATATGGCAAAACAAATTATTTTTAATGATGATGTAAGAGCGTCCCTGAAGAAAGGGATTGATATCCTGACCGACGCGGTCAAGGTAACCCTGGGCCCCAAGGGGCATCCGGTTGCCCTGGATAAAAAATGGGGAGCGCCATCCATAATCGATGACGGCGTCACCATTGCCAAGGAAATCGAGCTCCCTGACCCTTTTGAGAATATGGGAGTCCAGCTGGTAAAAGAGGCCGCCAGCAAGACCAATGACGCCTGTGGTGACGGCACCACGACCTCAACTATTTTGGCTCACGCGATTATTTCTCACGGTTTCAAGAACATCGCCGCCGGCGCCGAGCCGATAGCCTTGAAAAAGGGAATTGAGAAAGCGACCGAGTCCATCATCACCCAGCTCAAGGCAGGCTCCACCGAAGTAAAGGGCAAAGAACAGATAGCCCAGGTGGCCAATATCGTTGCTAAAGATGAGAAAATCGGCGACCTGATTGCCGAGGTTATGGAGAAGGTGGGCAAAGACGGCGTTATCACCGTTGAGGAATCCAAGGGTCTTGAGTACGAGACCGAGTATGTGGAAGGTATGCAGTTCGACCGGGGTTACATCAGCCCTTATATGGTCACCAACACGGAGAAGATGGAAGCGGTTATAGAAGACCCCTATATACTTATTACAGATAAAAAAATATCAGCAGTGGCTGATATACTGCCTGCGCTGGAGAAGATTCTACAAGTATCAAAGAACCTGCTCATCCTGGCCGAAGATATTGATGGCGAAGCGCTGGCCACACTGGTGGTTAACAAACTGCGCGGCACCATCAACATCCTGGCCGTAAAAGCCCCCGGCTTCGGCGATCGGCGTAAAGCAATGCTTGACGACATTGCCGTTCTTACCGGCGGCACCGTCATATCCGAGGAAATCGGCCGCAAACTGGATTCGATTAACGTTGAAGACCTGGGCAGGGCCCGCCGGGTAACCTCGGATAAGGATAACACCACTATCGTCGAGGGCAAAGGCGCCGACGAGGCTATTACCGCCAGGATCAAGCAGATTAAAGCCCAGATTGAGGAAACAACCTCTGATTTCGACCGGGAGAAACTGCAGGAAAGGCAGGCCAAGCTGGTCGGCGGCGTTGCCGTAATCAAGGTTGGGGCAGCCACCGAGGTTGAGCTCAAAGAGAGAAAACACCGGGTCGAGGATGCGTTATCGGCTACCCGGGCGGCGGTGGAAGAAGGAATTATACCCGGCGGCGGCGTTGCCTTGATGAACGCCCTTCCCGCCCTGGACAAGCTGAAACTTAAGGGTGACGAAGCTATTGGCATTGAAACTCTGAAAAGAGCCATTGAAGAACCGATACGCTGGATTGCCGAGAATGCCGGCCGGGATGGCTCTGTGGTTGTGGATAAGGTCAAGAACAGCAAACCGGGAATCGGTTACGACGCCAACGCCGATGAACTCAACGTTGTGATGATTGACAGGGGTATCGTCGACCCCACCAAGGTGGTCAGGTCCGCCCTGCAGAACGCGGCCAGCATAGCCGGCATGGTACTGATTACCGAATCACTGGTTACTGATATCCC
>JAZFUC010000057.1:0-2258 GCA_036446995.1 Dehalococcoidales bacterium
AAGTGCTGTGACGAGAGGGGTCAGATGGCCGGTATACTGCCCGAGTGGTCCTGCTCCAGGTGCCTGACAATCTGCGTTGACCGGGGTAACCGGCGGAAAGCGGCGGCCGGGGAATATTATCAAAAGATGGCAGAACTGACCATGGGACGGCAGGCGGTGAAGGCGACTGCTTAAAACTGCACGATAACTACGGGGAACAATGAGGGCTGCAGCCAGGAGAGTGTACCATGCCGGACGCTCTCCTGTTTGTTAATTGAGGTAGTAAAAAAATGACGGATAACTCCGGGGATTATGATGAGCGGGAGCACGTTGCCGAGTTCTACGATTCGATATACGAACAGCTCGGCCCCAAAGATATTGACTTCTTTATCGATTATTCGAAGAAAGCGGGCGGCCCGACCCTGGAACTGGGTTGCGGCACCGGCCGCGTTCTCATACCTTCCGCCCTGGCCGGCTGCCGGATGACCGGTCTGGACCTCTCGTTAAACATGTTAAGGGAATGCCGCCGGAAACTGGAAGAACAACCGGCGGAAGTACAAGAACGGTTGAAGCTCGTCCAGGCGAATATGGCTTCCTTCGATACCGGTGAAACATATTCGCTGGTGACGGTGCCCTTCAGGGCTTTTCAGCTAATGATAGACGTAGAGCAGCATAAGTCTTGCCTGGCCGGCGTACACCGGCACCTGGCCGAAGGCGGTCTGCTCATTATAGATGTCTTTAAGCCGTATTTTGCCAGGTTAATTCCCGACTCGAAATATACGGATGAGATAGAAGACCTGCCGGAAAAGCGGTTGCCTGACGGCCGGACTATCCGCCGTACCAATCGAACGGTTGCTTTCCACCAGGACCTGCAGTACAACGAGATAGAAATGGCCCACTATATTTCCCACCCGGACGGCCGGGAGGAAAGGCTGGTGGAGTTACTGAGGATGCATTATTTCTTCCGGTATGAGATGGAGCACCTGCTGGAGCTTAGCGGATTCAGGATTGTGGACTTGTTCGGGAATTTTGAACGGTCCGCCTTTACCTCTGAATCCCCGGAGATGATATTCGTAGCCGAAAAGAACCAGGCTCGGGTGGCATAGCTAAAATGACCAGTCCCCGTAATTATCAGACTGAAGCCATCGTGCTAAAAAAGACCAAACTGGGGGAGGCGGATACCATTCTCACCCTGTATACGCCTCACCTGGGTAAAATCCAGGGCTTTGCCAGGAGCCTGCGTAAGCCGAAAAGCAAGCTGGCCGGACACCTGGAGCTGCTTACCCACAGCCAGGTATCGCTGGTCCGGGGCCGCAACCTGGATACCATAACCGGCAGCCAGACCATTACCAGTTTCCTGCCTTTGAAAACCAACCTGGAACTGACTTCCCGGGGTCTTTATGTTATTGAGATGGTGGACAAGTTTACCGCCGGTCATATCGAAAACTATCCCCTTTTCAGGTTACTGGTGGAGACTTTGGAGCGTCTCTGTGAAGAAAATAATGGCGAGCTTGTCCTGCGCTTTTTTGAACTCCACCTGCTGGAGGAGGTGGGCTACCGCCCCCAGCTTCAGCACTGTGTGGACTGCCGGAAAGAGCTTGAACCTGAGGACAATGCCTTCAACCCGCTGAAAGGCGGGATTCTCTGCCCGAACTGTAATCCGGGTCAGTTCCCGTCCCATCCCATATCTACCAACGCCCTCAAAGTGCTGCGCTTAATCCAGTCCGGGGATTACGGCACCGCCAGCCGCCTGATTATAAAACCGGAACTGGCCAGTGAACTGGAGGGTGTCTTGAGAAATTACGTGCGGTATCTGCTGGAGCGGGAAGTAAAATCAGTTGCCTGGCTGGACACCCTGAAACATCAGTTATAAAGTTATCGCCATCAGGAGTTCTCTTAGAAGGGGTGGTCTTTTTCCGCGACTGCTCGTTAGTATATAATAATACCCACACCCATCTGTATGTAGATTTCAGGACGCCTGATGGCGTCTGCATCGCATGGCTGTGCAGGCCAATTAAAATAAGACACATTTGCAGAAGTCAAAGCAGTCTTGACTCTAACCTTTTGTGTGGCCTACCATAGGATATCCCTGACAAAAGGAGTAAAGATGAGAATTACCAATAGCTTGATGAACGGAGCGTTAATCGGTTTCGGTATCGGTTTTATTGCTGCCAGTCTGGCCCTTCAGCAACTGGTCGTGGACTACCTGCCCAGGGATGTTACCCTCTGGCAGTTCCGGGGAGTGGCTATTATCGGAGGGGCGGGTCTGGCTATCGGGC
>JAZFUC010000058.1:0-3757 GCA_036446995.1 Dehalococcoidales bacterium
AATAGAAGCGAATAGCGCCAAGGCAACCAAGGTCTCAATAAGGCTAAAGCCATACTGAAACTTTTGTCTGTTGTTAGCAGATATGTTATCTGTACAGGTAAAGATGGAAACCATTTATTAATCTTTCTGACATCCATCACATGTTATCCAGTGTCAAATCTATACATCTATCCTCAGACTCAAGCTGCCAATATTATATCATAAAGGTAAATACCCTTAGGTACACAATATGAGTGTAAAAGGTATACTTTTTTACTTTCAGTCTCACACCCCGCCAAATTGGCGCGCCTTGCCTCCCGGGAGCAGCCTGCGCCTCAGAGGCGGCAACAGCGCTGCGGCAGCTTCCGGGGAGTCGCTCATTTGCAGTTGTTTCTAATTGCAAATCCATCTCCAGTCTGTTAAGATTCGCTATCACCCTGAGGAGGGCAAAGTTGTTTGAAGCAGCCTATTTAGGCGTGGCAGCGATAGGGTTGCTACACGGTCTGGAGCCGGGGCATGGCTGGCCGGTAGCAGTGCTCTATTCCATGAAAAAGAAGAACGCCCTTTTTAGCGCCACAATCAGTTCAGCCATAATCGGACTGGCTCACCTGGTGTCTTCCATAGCCGTGGTCGTCGCCTATGTGCTGCTGCAGAACTGGCTTGATTTTGACGCCCCCTGGATAAAGTACCTGGCCGCCGGCGTCCTGGTTGTCATCGCCGTCAAGCTGTTTCTGGAGAAGACAGACGGACTCAAGAACCAGCATGGCCATATCCATCTTGACCAGCCGGATGTCGAGCATGAGCATGAACACGAGCATCCTGGTCAGGGGACTCACAGCCACGGCCACCAGCACCGTACCGGCGTGGTATTGAGCCTGCTGGGTATCGCCTCATTCGCCTTCGTGCTTGGTTTTGCCCATGAGGAAGAGTTCGCCTTGCTGGCCCTGGTGGCCGGAGGAGTGAACGCATGGGTGCTGATGCTTACGTACGGTATCGCGGTATTGCTGGGGCTGATGGTGGTGACAATCCTGGGGGTCAAAATATACAAGCGACTCCAACCCAAACTGATACGTTTTGAGAAATATATTCCCAAGATTGGCGGTGTCTTCCTGGTGCTTATGGCCATAATGATAGTATTCTGGTAGCTCTTGCTCCCCGGTGAAATCGGGGGGGATACAGTGGTTCAGCCAGAAGGGATCACCATAAAGGTGATGGGGTTTAACCATAATAATATCATTGAAACTAAATTCAGATAAGGGCCATATCAACAAACCCGAATTGAACCATTTTAAAACAATATTGACGCCATTCGGCATCAGCCAATATACTTAATTCAGTGTTTTTAATTCCCCGCAGAGATTGAGGACTACTGATGCCGGAAAAACGCCCCTCCAGATACCGCTGGTTAATACTGTCCCTGACAGCCTTGACCGGCACATTCGTGGCGGCTATTCCCTTTTCCGCCATGCCGGTGCTGTTCCAGGAGATATCGGAAGACATCGGCCTGAGCCT
Source organism: Dehalococcoidales bacterium (assembly GCA_036446995.1). GTDB lineage: Bacteria > Chloroflexota > Dehalococcoidia > Dehalococcoidales > UBA2162 > JAZFUC01. The sequence continues at coordinate 1,492 of JAZFUC010000058.1, forward strand.
GGTCCAGATAGGTTCCGTCTGGGGAATGTCCAGCCTGGCCGGGGTGTTCGTCAGCCTGCTGGCCGGGGTGCTGGGCGACCGTTTCGGCATAAAATGGGTGATGACGGCAGCCTGTCTGCTGGTGGGTATTCTGGGGGCGCTGCGGGGTTTCGCTGATTCCTTTGTCACCCTGATGATAATCATGTTTGCTTACGGCGTCGTCCGGGCGATGCTGCCGGTCAATATTACCCGGACAATAGGCCTCTGGTTCAGGGGGCAGAACCTGGGGCTGGCCAACGGGATAGTCGGCATGGGGATTGGCCTGGGACTGATGCTGGGGCCGATGATTAGCGCTACTTACCTTTCCCCGGCCCTGGGCGGCTGGAGAAATGTGTTTTTCCTCTACGGGGGCATCGGCGTTATCATCGGCTTCATCTGGTTTTTTGTCGGTAAGGAGCACCGGGAAGCCGAGCCGACCGGAGGGGCCGTCTCCGAGAGGGTGCCCTTCCGCCAGGCCTTCTCCCGGATTATCCGCATTAAAGCCCTCTGGCTGCTGGCAATCACCCTGATGTTCCGGGTGGGCAGTTTTATGGGTATGATCGGCTACCTGCCCCTTTACCTGAGAGGTCAGGGCTGGACGACCGCCAGCGCAGACAACAGCCTGGCCGTCTTTTTTGCCCTCAGTACATTGATGGTGATACCGCTAACCGCACTATCGGACAGGCTGGGGTCCAGGAAAGCGATTCTTTTCCCGGCCCTGATAACACAGACCATTGCCCTGGCGCTGCTGCCGGTAATCGGAGGCAATGGGATATGGGTCTTGATAGTCCTCTCCGGCATGTTTGCGGACGGTTTTATGTCCGTTATGCTAACCACCCTGATGGAGACGGAGGGGGTGGGGGTTACCTCTGCCGGCACAGCTATGGGACTGGTTTTCACTATGGCCCAACTCGGCGGGGTTATTTCCCCCCCGCTGGGCAACAGCTTCGCCGGCGTTAATCCAGGCCTGCCTTTCACCGTCTGGGCGGTCTTCTCCATCCTGGCCGTGGTCACCTTGTTGTTCGTCAAGGAAACAGGTCGGAGGAACAGACCGAACGGCTAGATAAAAAGAAGCTCAAGACCGTGATAGACCCGTGAGCTTCATTTATGAGGAATCTTTCATTAATAGCTATTGAAAAACGCTTGAATACCGGAGAACCTCATTGTATTATATTATATAGAGTGATAATTATATTATCAGGTCTAAGAAACTAGATGATAGCAAAACCAGTACTTAGGCGGACACTTAAGCTACTGGTTATCTTGGTTTTACTCTATGGCTTCCTGTTAAGTATCAAGCTGATCGGCTCGTCTTTCCAGCTTTTCGGTAAAGACTTTGCCACCCAGCTTATTGACTCTTATTCCAACCCCGTTCTCGGACTGGCCACCGGAATACTGGCTACCAGCCTTATACAGAGTTCATCTACCGTTACTTCGCTTATCGTAGGGCTGGCCGGAGGCGGCGTTTTACCGATTCGGGCCGCCATTCCGCTGGTGATGGGCGCCAATATGGGCACTACCATCACGAATATAATGGTGGCGCTTACGTTTGTTACCAGGAAGGTTGATTTCAGGAGAGCTTTTGCCGCCGCAACCGTTCATGATTTCTTTAACATCCTTACCATACTCATCTTCTTTCCCCTGGAAATCCAGTTCCACCTTATTGAGAAATCGGCCATCTTCCTGACGGGAGTATTCAAGGGCATCGGCGGGGTTAGCTTCACCAGCCCGTTTAAATTGATAATAAATCCGGTGGCAACTGGCCTTAAGCATTTTTTAACCGATACACTGTCCCTGCCTGATGTGGCCGCGGGTACGATAATGCTGGTTTTGTCGGTAACCGTGGTCATCGTAACCCTGGTTTACCTGGTCAGAACCCTGCGGGCAGCGACCAGCGCCCAGGCCGAAAGCTCGATAGATAAATATCTCTTCTCAAACGCATTCATGGCTATATCGCTGGGTATGATTTTGACGGCGATAGTCCAGAGCAGCTCCATTACCACTTCTCTTATCGTCCCGCTGGTAGCTGCCGGAGTCATAAGTCTGGCAAATGGTTATACTTTTACGCTTGGAGCAAACATCGGGACAACAGTAACAGCCATGCTGGCTTCCCTGGCAACGGTCAGCGTTGCTGACGGAGGGGGGGTAAATACAGTCGGGGTCACGGTAGCTTTTGCTCACCTTGTGTTTAATATTTACGGCGTGATTATATTTTTACCGTTGAAGCGTATTCCCATATTCCTTGCCA
>JAZFUC010000059.1:0-4227 GCA_036446995.1 Dehalococcoidales bacterium
TTGTGGACATTAGTCTGGTTGAAACAGAACTACAACCCATTTCTGATGCCGTAAAAGGAGTGTATGATATTTTATCCTCTGAAGGGGATGATGCACTGAACGAGAATAAGAGATACCACTTTCATGTCGGCACCACAAAGATTTTGCATTATCTGAATCCTAAACTTTTTATAATTATTGACAGCAATGCTGCTAGAGCTTTTCGGGATTCTCACGGTATTAGGTATAAAAATACTACACAGCCAGGGTATTCGGCAGAACGATATATGCAATGCATCGAGTGCGCACAGAGCGATATTCTTGGTTACAAAGCGGAACAGTTTCAATCTCTGGAGATGGGCATTCCGGTTACGAGGATATATGACAAACTAACGTTTGTCACTGGCCGGATTTTGGGACACAATAATACTTAGGAAGAAGCGGAAAAGGATGTCTGAGAAAGGTTTCGATCCCTTTTTTCTATCCTCCCCTCTCCTTTAGAGACGTGAGATGCATATCAAACGGGGGTTGGGTGTCATTCTGGAGGAGTCCCGATGCACTCGGGACGACGAAGAATCTCAGGGTGGGGGATTAAAGAACACCGTAGCGTGATATAATAACCCCTTGATGAAAGAATATTACGTGTACATCATGTCTAATAAATCCGGCACTTTATATACTGGAGTAACCAATGACCTGGAGCGCCGTGTCTATCAGCATAAGGGGCAAACGATAGAAGGTTTTACTAAAAAATACAATATTACACAGCTTCTATATTTTGAGTCCACTAATGACGTGACTTCAGCGATTACCAGAGAAAAACAGATAAAAGGGATGATAAGAAGTAATAAAATTGAGTTGATAAAAACAATCAATCCTCAGTTGAATGATTTGAGTGAGGATTGGTCTGATTCTGGTATAGAGAATAACTCCTCCCCACCCTGAGATTCTTCGCTTCGCTCCAGAATGACACCCGTTATGGATAATGGTGATTCCCCACCCTGAGATTCTTCGCCCCGACTTGTGGGGGCTCCAGAATGACAGTTTTGGTTTAGTCTTGATGGGGATTTGAAATCCCTCTTAATCTCCCTTTCTTTAAGGGAGAAATCTCTTTAATAATTCGTCCCTCTTCCCTCTTTATGTTATAATCCTAGCGTAAAACCCCTTTTTAAATCAGGCCGGAGGTGGCTAAAACGGGCATACTGGATGTCAGGCAAAAACTGGTGGAATTGCTGGCCGGGGCGGCCGCTGAAGCCCAGCGAACGGGTAAACTGCCTCAGGTGGCCCTGCCTGATGCTTTTATTGAACACCCTCAGAACCCGGAGCACGGGGATTTTGCCACCGGTTACTCGCTTAAACTGGCCCGTTCAGCCGGCGCCAAGCCGATGACTATTGCCGAGGAACTGGTCGGGCTGATGCCTAAAGGTCCCGAAATAGGCAGCATTGTCGTCGCCCCGCCGGGATTCATTAATTTTACCCTGAAAAATGAATGGCTGGCAGGCCAGGTGGATGAGATACTGGCCGCGGGGACCAGCTACGGCAACGTCGAGATTGGCAAAGGCAGCCGGGTACAGGTCGAATTTGTCAGCATAAATCCCACCGGGCCGCTCCATGTCGGCCACGGACGGGGGGCCGTCCTGGGCAGCACCCTGGCTAATGTGCTCACCGCCGCCGGCTACAGCGTGGAGAAAGAGTACTATTTCAACGATGCCGGCAACCAGATGGCCATCTTTAACCGCTCTCTCTATATCCGCTACCTGCAGGCCCTGGGTAAAGAGGCCGAAATGCCCAAGGACGCCTACATGGGTAATTATATGATTGATATGGCCGGGGAGATTGTGGCTGCAGAGGGTGACCGCTTTCTAAAAATGGATGAAGCTGACGGGGTTGCCGGAGTAGGTAAACTGGGTCTGGAGAGATTGAGAGGCCAGATAAAGGAAGAACTGCAACTGCTCGGGATTGATTTTGACTCCTGGTTTAACGAGCAAAGTCTGTATAGCGAAGGCCAATATGATACCGTAATGTCTCTGCTGCGTCAGGGCGGCTATCTGGTTGATAAAGAGGGGGCTCCCCCCATTACCTTTGCCACCGATACTGCCCCCGACCACGCCCCCGCCATCGCCACCTGGTTCGTCTCTTCCGCCCTCGGCGAAGACGTTGATAATGTGGTGGTGCGCAGCGACGGCTCGCCTACCTACTTTGCTACGGACATAGCCTATCATTACAACAAGTTCCTGGAGCGTAAGTTCGACCGGGTGATAGACATCTGGGGAGCAGACCACCACGCGCACATGCCCCGTCTCAAGGCGGCTATCGACGCTCTGGGCGTAGACCCGGAGAGGCTGGAAGTGATTGCTCACCAGATGGTGACCCTGCGGCGGGGCGGAGAACTGGTCCGTATCTCCAAGCGCACCGGCGAGCTTATCACCCTGGAGGAGGTGGTGGAAGAGGTGGGTAAAGACGCCTGTCGCTTCTTCTTCCTGGCCCGCTCCGCTAACAGCCAGATGGACTTTGACCTGGAACTGGCCAAGAAGGAATCGGCCGATAACCCGGTCTACTATGTGCAGTACGCCCACGCTCGCATATCCAGTATTCTCAGACTGGCTGAAGAGAGAGGGATTGATTCCGGAGGAGGCGATGTCTCTTTGCTGACTTCCGAGCCCGAGCTGATTCTGATACGTAAGTTATTGCTCCTGCCCGAGCTGGTAGAGATGGTGGCCCATACCCTTGAGCCTCATCATCTGACTTATTACGCCCAGGAGTTGGCCACCGTATTCCACAGTTTTTACAAGCAGTGCCGGGTCGTGTCCGATGATGAAGCCATGACAAAAGCCAGGCTGAAGCTGGTAGAGGCGGCCAGGACGGTGCTGGCCAAAACTTTGCACCTGATGGGGATGGCGGCGCCGGAGAAGATGTAAGCCGCCGGGGCGCCTAAAGCCCCTGCTCTTTATACTGTTTAGCCAGTTCGGCGTATATCCGGGAACTGTTCTGAGACCACCAGTACTGATCTTCTGAGATTTGGCCCTTGATTTCCGCCGGCACGCCGACCACGAATGACCTCTCCGGGATAATCATCTTCTCTTTAATCACGCAGCCGGCGGCGATGATGGAGTAATCGCCAATCTCGGCATCGTGCAGTATGGTGGACATTATACTTATCAGGGCATTATTGCCGATTTTTTTGCCCTGCATAACAGCCCCGTGACCGATGATCACGTTGTCTCCGATAGTAATGTTGGAGGTGGGCGGTAATGAAGGCGAACCGGAATGGATAACGCAGTTATCCTCTACAACCACATTTTTGCCGATGGTTATCTTGCCCAGGTCGCCCCTGATGACCGCTCCCGGCCAGACGCTGGAGTTCTCGCCGATTTCAACATCGCCGACGATATAGGCCGCCTCGCTGATAAATGCCGAGTCAGAGATGCTGGGTGTTTTTCCGTTGAAGCTTCGTATCATTCTTTCTCCCCGCCAGCCTATATTACCAGTTAGGCGTGACTGGGGTCAATCGGGCTGCTGGTGACCCCTCACCCATTATCCCTCTCCCCTTAATCAGGGGAGAGGGGAAAATATTGCTATTAAAAGGGGCGCTGCCTCTTTTAATCCCGTTTTCTTGATACCGGGGTATGTGCAAAGGCGCAGAATAGGCCTTCTCTGATATCTTGGCCGCCATGGATTAATTGATTTAGGGTACTCTTTTAACTCTTAATATTTGGATGAACAGGGGAGAGCAGGATTAGCCTCATGTGAAGTCTTGGCCGCCATGGAGTAATTGATTCAGGGTACTCTTTTAACTATCGTCCCCGGCTCTGTTTTAATAACCTTGGGAAAATCACCCGGAGAGTTTGAGAGGCGTAGCCTCTCAAAAAACCCTTCCCCCTCCCTTTCTAAGGGAGGGGGATAAAGAGGGAGGGTTCTAACATATTAAGGGGGTGAGGTTGATAACAAATACAGCCTGCCTGCCTTGTCGTCTCACGCCTGATATGCTACACTTTTCCCGAAGGAGAAATTGCCTGAATGAAGAAACGCGTATTTTCCGGTATCCAGCCAACGGGTAATATCCACATCGGTAACTACCTGGGGGCCATCAGGCACTGGGTGAGTGGACAGGATGATTTTGATAACATCTTTTGCGTTGTGGACCTGCACGCTATCACGGTGCCCCAGGATCCGGTGGCTTTAAAAGCCAAAACCCGGGAAGTTTGCTGCCTGTTACTGGCCGCCGGGATTGACCCTGAGCGGTCTTTG
>JAZFUC010000060.1:0-2093 GCA_036446995.1 Dehalococcoidales bacterium
GCTATACTGTATGATAATAAAGGTAAGTTTTAACCTGGAAAAGAGATAGAAGGCGACTACACGAAAATGGAGGGCCAAAATGGCAGAACCAGTATCGGTACCCAAGGTAAATATTGAGGTTCTAAGAAAGGCCATCAGCGCTGAATATCGGGTTGTGGCAGAAAACCCTGAGCAGGGGTTCCATTTCCATACCGGACGACCCTTGGCGAAGATACTCGGTTATGATGAAAAACTGATTGAGGCCGTGCCTGAGAGCTCCCTCAAATCCTTTGCCGGAACCGGAAACCCTTTCAGCCTGGGCGCAATAAAGCCAGGCGGAAAGGTGGTGGATGTCGGCTGCGGGGCCGGGTTTGATAGTTTGATTGCCGCCCGAATGGTTGGCGACAGCGGACAAGTCATCAGTGTAGATATGACTCCGGAGATGCTGGAAAAAGGGCTGGCAGCCTCCAAAGAAGCCGGGCTGAATAACATTGATTTCCGGGCCGGTGTCGCCGAGGAGCTGCCGGTAGACGATAACTGGGCCGATGTGGTTATTTCAAACGGGGCGGTTAATCTGTGCCCTGATAAACTGGCCGTCTTTCGGGAGATGTACCGTGTGCTTAAGCCGGGGGGTCGGATTCAGATTGCCGATATCCTGGTTGAAAAGGCGGTTCCCGAGGAGGCAAAAGAGGATATCGACCTGTGGACCGGCTGAATCGCCGGAGCTCTGCTGGAAGCAGAGTTACAGTCCATTGTTGAGGCGGCCGGGTTCACCGATTTTGAAATTACCTGGCGGGCGGATGTATTCAGCGGCGCTCCCCAGGAATCGAGCGCGGCGAATTTTGACACCAAGGGAATAAACTTCCGGGCCGTAGTGCCCAAGTCTTAGGCGCAAAGATGGAGAATACCGGGGAAAAAGACACCGCTAAACCGGTGGAAATAACCGTCCATAACCCATCCGGCGCTCACGAAATACGTCACCTTTTCACTCCCCGCCTGGGCACCCTGGACGGTAAGGTAATCGCCGAGCTGGCGGCTGACCCTACCAAGTGGCAGCCCCACCGCACTTTCCCCCTCATAGAGCAAGAGATAAAAAAGAGATTCCCCACGGCCACATTTATTCCTTATACTGAATTCCCCCAGGGACTAAACATCAGCAACGAGGAAGTAGCTGCGGCCGTCAAGGCCAGAGGGGCCGATGCCTGCATTATCGGCAACGCAGCCTGAGGGTCGTGCTCAACAGCCAGCGGCGTGGCCGCTGCCGGAGTAGAGAAACAGGGCATCCCCACGGCTATAATCCAGCGCCGTGAACTGATGCCGGCCGCCCTCAGCGCCATTATGGGCCAGGGGCTGCCCGCGGAAGCTCCCTGGGTGGTTTTTGAATATCCCCTTTTCCTGGTGGATAGCGATCTGTCCCCCCTGAGCCAAAAAATTGATGATGTTATCGACCGCCTGATTTCCTGGCAACCGGAGACAAAAGACAAGGGGACGATAACGAGGGAACCGGTTACCGTTTCCGGGCGTGATTATGAAGAAGCCTATCACAATACCCAGTTATTGTTTCTGAAAAACAAGTGGGGAGACGGAACATCCGTTACCCCGCCGACTTCCCAACGGGTCGACTGGATACTGACCGGCACCGACCACGACCGGGATGAAACACTGGGAGACGGCAGCGGGGCCATTCTGCCCAAGGGCGGAATTCTCACCTATGAAGTGCTGGCCACCTGCCTGGCCATGGCCGGGGGGAGACCGGAATATCTGCCGGTGCTGGCGGCCGCCTGCCTCAGTATCGTCCAGCGGGAAAACATGATGCTGACCAGCTCGATGTCCGCCTATCCCGGCATACTGGTTAACGGTCCTTTAGCCAAACAAATCCGCCTCAGTTCCGGATTCGGCCTGTTCGGGCCGGACCCGGTCCGTCCCGCCGGCACGGCCATCGGCCGGGCCCTCTGGTTCGTGTTTCAGAATGTCGGCGGTCTTGTTGCCGGCCTGGGGACGATAGCCCAGTACGGGGAGTTGAGGCATAATTGTATCTGTTTTGCCGAAAATGAAGATGCCCTGCCGGAAGGATGGAGCACTTATACGGAAGAATACCACGGCCTTCCCAGGGG
>JAZFUC010000061.1:0-8287 GCA_036446995.1 Dehalococcoidales bacterium
GAAGGTGTGCCGGTGTTTATACTGGGCATCGTTGTCCAGCAGGTCTTCACCGGTTTCCACCACCCCGGCGGCCACTCCGGCCTCCTGCATCATCTTCATCACCTCTTCCGCCGTGCGGCTGACCGTCCACTCGTTGACCAGTATGTCCAGTTCCTCTTCGTTATCCTTGCGGGACGTCAGACTGGCGAACCGGGGGTCGGCGGCCAAGGCCGGGCTGCCGATAACGTTGCAGAAGCTGTTCCACTCATCATCGGTAAATACGGCGATGGCGCACCACCGGTCTTCACCCTGACAGCGGTAAGCATTATGAGGAGCGGCATTGGGGAGCCGGTTTCCCATCCGGCCGACCACCCGGTCATTGACGCCGTAATCAAGGACAAGCGGGGCCATGAACTGGATGCCCGCCTCATACTGGGACATATCCAGGTACTGCCCTTTGCCGGTGCGGCGGCGGTATTCAAGTGCGGCCAGGATGGCGAGGATGTTATAACGGGGGGCGATAAAATCCGTGTAAGCGGCTATCCAGACCGGTTCCTGGTCCGGCCAGCCGGTGATGTGGTTGAAACCGGCCAGGGCCGTTAATTTATGCCCCGAGCCCGGGTGCTTGGCGTGGGGCCCGGTCTGCCCCTGCATACAGGAGCTGAGCACTATAATATCAGGCTTAATCTTGCGGACTGCATTATAGCCCAGACCCAGCCGCTCCATTACCCCGCCGGCAAAATTGTCCACGATAACATCAGCCGTGGCAATCAGCTGCCTGATCAGATTCAACCCCTCCGGCGTGGCGATGTTGAGGGTGATGCTGAGCTTGCCGGTCGTAAACTGTTTAAAGCTGCCGGTGCGCTCATTGACTCTCTGGATGTCCGGTCTGCGTCTTGATTCCACCCTGATTACCTCCGCCCCCATGTCAGAAAAGTGCTTGGTGGTGAGGGGCCCGGTCAGGTGCCAGGTGAAATCGATGACTCTTATACCTTCAAACAGTTTTTTATCCATTTTTCCCTTTTCTCACTCCGGTTAGATAACCCCGGTCTGTTTTAAAGTACTCAGTTTTTCGGGGGAGATGTTTAACTCACCCTCGTATATTTCCTGGTTGTGTTCCCCGATGAGGGGAGCGCGGCGGGAAATCCGGGGTGGCTCTACCTCCGTGGCGGCAAAAGGGCCCGGATAGGTAAGGGTTGCGCCCAGTTCCGGGTGCTCCACCTTCTGCCAGAAGTTCCGGGCGGCCAGTTGGGGGCTGGACATCATATCACTGGGGGTGGACACCGGATAAAGCTGGACCCCGTATTCCAGGGCTCCCTGGAAAAGCTCTGCCTTGGTGTGGGCCAGGAAGAATTTGGCCGTCGGTTCCTCCATCTGGCCTATCTCTTGCTGAGTTGTCTTGGCGTCATATTTGGTCCAGTCAAAGTTCAGAAGGAAATCGTCGGCCATTCCTTTACTTTTCATTAATTCCACCAGCGGCACGTTGCTGTGCGACATTGGCCCGCCCCAGAAGAACCAGGAAACATAGCCGTCTTTGCAGGGCCACAGTCTGGTCAGTTCATGGCCCGGGTCAGGCCAGCGGCCGTAGCTCAGGTTTATATGCTTCAAGTCCCAACTGGAGGTGACATGTTCAGTGCAGTTAACCACCGCTTCCTGGATGGAGACATCAACCTGCTGTCCCTGGTTGGTGCTCCAGCGCTGATAGAGGGCGGTCATGGCCCCGGCGGCGGCGTCTGCCCCGGCATGGAGGTAGGCCTGGGAATGGTGGCTTATCCGGGTCGGCGGGTGGTCGGTGTCTCCGAAAGGTATCATTTCACCGCCCATCGCCCAGGCGACGATGTCTGCGGTCTTGTAATCGCGGTAAGGCCCTGTCTGCCCGAAGGGTGTAATGGAGACCAGGATAATACCGGGGTTGAGTTTCTCCAGGGCGGTGTAACCCAGGCCGATTTTCTCCAGATATCCCGGCGGGAAAGACTCGATTACAAAATCAGCCCCTTTTACCAGTTGCCTGAATATATCCTGTCCCTCGGCCGATTCGATATCAAGGGTGATTCCCCTTTTGCTGGTGTTATAGGAAAACCAGAAGAGGCTCTTTTCGGGGTGGGGTTCGTCCTTGTAAAAAGGGCCCAGGTTACGGGTAGTGTCTCCGCCCGGCCTTTCAACCTTGATTACATCAGCCCCCAGGTCGCCCAGAATCTTGCCGCAAAGCAGTCCCTTTTCATCGGTCAGGTCAAGGACCCGGTAAGGACCGAGCATGCCTTCAGCCTTGTCTGCCATAGTACGCTGGAACTCCCTTCATAATAGAATTAAAAAAATCCCGGTATGATTCTCTAGACTTATAGCACTTATTATTAAACGTGTCAATCCGGCGTTATCAGGGTTTGGTATTTTATAATTAGGTTATCGAGGAGCCGCTGGCATTGGGTTTATCCGGGCATTTTCAACCCCGTTTAACAAGGGCGGGGTTTAATGATAGAATAGGGTTCTGTAATCATCATTTTTGGCAGGTAAAAAAATGCATTGTATTGGCGTTGATATTATAGAACTGGCCCGAATTGAGAAGACGGTTAACCGCTGGGGAGAGCGTTTCTTCCGCCGGATATACACCGATACGGAACTGAAGCTCTGCCGCAACCGGACGGGTCCCCTGGCGACCCGGTTTGCCGGCAAGGAAGCGGTAATGAAGGCTCTGGGCACCGGTGTGAGGGGGGTGGGGTGGCAAGAAATTGAGATACTGTCCGAACGCAGCGGCAAACCATTCGTCCGTTTGCATGGTAAAGCCCGGGACAGAGCCGCCAGGCTGGGTCTGGGTGAACTGGCGGTCAGTCTTTCCGATTCAAATGATTACGCCGTCGCCTTTGTGGTGGGCGAGGTAAAATAAGACCTGACTATTTCCAGCAGCCTTTCAGGTATTTGCGGTCTATTGTGACCACTTTATCAGCTACATCCCGGAGAGGCCGGGAGGTGTTCTCTTTGCCAAAGAGGGCAATCTCAATGTTTTTGCCGTTGTCTTTGACCGCTTGCAGAGCTCCCACATAGTCTGTATCACCGGCAACCAGAATGCCCACATCATAATTATTTTTATAGCTGTGGGTCAGCAGGTCGGTTGTCAATTGTATGTCAACTCCTTTCTCATAGGGGGGCGTATTCGGCCAGTTGACATAGACCAGGCGCCCCAATCTGAGTTCGCAATATGGTATAGCACTGACACTGGCAAAAAAAGTTTGCTGGTCGCGGTATCGGTCAGGCTCCTCCCGGCGGCCCACGGAGGCATTATAGTAGTAAATTCTAATCAGCCGGCGTTTTCCGATGAGTTTATTACAAAATTTGCCTATATCAAGGTCGGTCCGTTTGAAAAAGTTTTTCAGAGAATGGTAGAGATTACTCCCGTCAATGAAAACCATCACTCTTTCTGTGTATTCAGTCATATCATACCTTCCTTAAAAGCTTCCCCGCGACAATATCCATCGCGTTATGTAATTTATTATATACCCAAAAACATAGAATGGCGAATATAAGTAATATGCTCCATTTTCAGAGGGAGAGTCGCTAATGTCACAGGTAAAATCTTGACAGAAGGCACCTGTTAACGTATAATTATTAGGAGAGGCTACCTGATACCATCCGAGTTTTGCTTCGGGAGGCGAGTCATGAGGCTTCACGCGATTCTGAGGGTTTGGCAGGTTGATAAGCAATGCCCTGCCGACTGGCAGGGCGGCGGAAACTCTAACCCATCTCGTTAATGATTAGAGGTCATTCTCGATAATGAGAGACCTATGCCGGAGTAATCCCGGCAAGTGAGTTGGGTTGAGCTAGACTTGAACTTGAATGGAGGACATTTAACCGTGTCCTCCATTATTTTTATTGGAAATTTGTTTATTATACTGAGGATACGTGGGTTTGACACACCGTCAGCGGGAGAATTATCATAAAAAAAGCCTGAGCCGAATACAGCGGCCTTTAGCACAACATCTAGCGGGAGGACATCGATTTTGAAGAAAATTAGACTTGGCAAGACCGGACTGATGGTAACCCAGTTGGGTTTCGGGGGAATACCGATTCAAAGGCTTACCGAGGATGGGGCGGTGGATATAGTAAAGAAGTGTGTTGACCTGGGTATTACCTATCTTGATACGGCTAATGGCTATACCACCAGCGAGGAGCGAATCGGTAAGGCCGTCGCCGGCCGGAGAGAAAGTCTGATAATCGCCACCAAGAGCGGGGCTAAAACGGCCGAAGGCATCAGGGAGCACCTGGCTTTAAGTCTGAAACGGCTCGCAACCGATTACATAGATATTTACCAGTTTCACGGAGTCAGCGATATGGAGTCGCTGGAGAAAATTCTGGACCCTAACGGGCCGATAGGCGTAGTAGAGGAAGCTAAAAGCAAGGGACAGGTCAGGCACATCAGCATTACGTCTCATTCAATGGATGTGGCGAAAGAGGCGGTGAAGACAGACCGCTTTGAGACGCTTATGTTCCCCTTTAACTTCATCGCCAAGGAAGCGGAAGATGAGTTGATACCCCTTTGCCGGCAGCACGATGTCGGTTTCATTGTGATGAAGCCGCTGGCCGGCGGTATGCTCGATAATGCCACCATTGCCTTCAAATATATCTTCCAGTTTCCGGATATTGTTTCCATCCCCGGTATTGAAAAAGTGGAAGAGATTGAGGAAATATTCCAGCTGTATGAATCACCGCAGGAAATGACCGCGGCGGAAAAAGAAGAGATGCAGCGGATGAGGGATGAACTGGGCACCCGGTTCTGCCGGCGCTGCAACTACTGCCAGCCCTGTACATCTGACATACCTATTTCAACTGTAATGACCAGCGATAGTTTTGCCAAGCGGATGTCATCAGAGAGATTTTTCTCAGGTATGGTAATCAACGCTATGGAAAAGGCGGCTTACTGCATTGCCTGCGGTGAGTGCGAGGCGAGATGCCCTTACAATCTGCCAATCATGGATATGATAGTCGAACAGCGGGAATGGTTCTGGGAAAAGAAGAAAAAATACGATGAGCAGATGGCCTCCCGCTAGGGGCCAGGGTCGGTTCCGGCCAGGTCATCATTAGCTGAATCCGCCGGGTCCGGTTCGTTTTCGGGGGCTGTATCGGTTTCGGTTATCCTTTTCTTTCCCTGCCACCATTTTTTCAACCGGGCAACCACCTGTTTTTCATAACCCTGTTCAGTGGGCAAGTAATATTGCCTGCCCTGTAAGCCCGCAGGCATGTTCTGCTGCTCGACAAAATGGTCAGGGTAATCATGGGCGTATTTGTACCCTTTGCCGTAGCCTGTCTGCTCCATCAGGGGCGTTACCGGGTTGCGCAAGTGAAGGGGCACGACATCAGGTGTGCCCTGCTTGATATCTTTTTCGACATTGGAGTAGGCCGGGTATAGGGAATTGCTTTTGGGGGCTGTGGCCAGGTAGACAGTGGCTTCGGCCAGGGCCAGGTTACCCTCAGGCATGCCGATAAAGTGGACCGCCTGCTGGGCGGCCATAGCTATTACCAGCGCCTGGGGGTCGGCCATGCCGACATCCTCGGTGGCAAAGCGTACCAGGCGGCGGGCAATATACAGGGGGTCTTCTCCGGCCTCCACCATCTTAACCAGCCAGTACAGGGACGCATCAGGGTCCGAGCCGCGCATTGACTTATGAAGGGCTGAAATGACATCGTAGTGCTGCTCACCGGCCTTGTCGTACTGCAGGGCCGGGTGCTGCACAGCGTCCTCGATAGTAGTCAGCGAAATATGACGTTTTCCCTGGTTATCAGGCGGCGTGCTCAGGGCGGCCATTTCCAGGGCATTGAGGGCGATACGGGCATCACCCTTGGACATCATTATAATGTGTTCGATGGCTTCAGGCGCCAGTTCCACGCTTAGAGACCCCAACCCCTTCAGCCTGTCTCTTAGCGCTCTCAATATGATAACCCGGATTTCATCTTCAACCAGGGCGTTCAGGTTGAGCACCTGACACCTGGACAGCAGGGGAGAGGTGACCTCGAAAGACGGGTTTTCGGTGGTGGCGCCGATGAGGGTGATGGTGCCGTCTTCCACGAAGGGAAGAATGGCATCCTGCTGGCCCTTGTTAAAGCGGTGAATTTCGTCTATAAAGAGGATGGTCTTCTGGCTAGAGTTTCGGCGTCGCTCCTTGGCCTCTTCAATGATGCGGCGCAGGTCGGCAACCCCGGCGCTGACCGCGCTGACCGGGCTGAAAAAAGCATCGGTCGTGGTGGCGATTAAATGGGCCAGTGTGGTTTTGCCGCTGCCCGGAGGCCCCCAGAGGACAATCGATGGTATCCGTCCGGCCTCGACGGCCTTTCTCAGCACCCGTCCTTCACCCACCAGGTGGGTCTGCCCCACGAACTCGTGCAGTGAGGACGGCCTCATCCGGTTGGCCAGCGGCGCCTGCTGCCCCTTCATCTCGTCCGCTCTCTGTTCAAACATATCCATAACGCACCTTCCGTCAGGTTGCCCCGGTCCCTGTATTTATTATAATCATTCGATAAATCCCTCACTCCCTGAAACGGAGGGGGGGAGAGGTGTTAGCCTATAATTATATCATTAAGGGCCCTCTTGGGAACATGGTGGCCGCTTTCAGCGTCCCGCCAGTAATTGATAGCCCCGTCAGCCGGGAGTGGCTCCAGGAAAACCTTTTCACTGGGTTTGCCGAGGGAGATGACCAGGAGTATTTCATACTGTTCGGGAATATTGATGGCCTGGCGCAGCGCGTCTTTCTTGGTAGAGCCGTGCATACACCCGCCCAGGCCTTTCTCACTGGCCCCCAGCAGGATTGTCTGGGCCGCGACCCCGTGGTCGCAGTCCGTGGCCTTGGCTATCTGCGTATCCAGCAGGATGACGATGTAGGCCACCGGCCGCTCTCCCTCAGCCGGGCCGTTGGGCCACTCCTTGAGGGCGCCGGCGAAACCGAGCTGGGGGAATATCCTGGCGTTTTTCTCCGGGTCACAGGAAAGAATGTATTTTAAGGGCTGCCTGTTTGAGGCCGATGCGACATTTCTGGCCAGGTCGACAAGCTCTCTCAGGGTGGCTTCATCAATGGTGTGGGCCTGGTCAAAACGCCGGTAAGTCCTGTTCTGAAGTACTAATTCTTTAAACATCTGTTCTCCTTAAAATTAATATTATATAAGTATTATTAAAGCCTGGTTTACGGGTTTGATTACTTGCCAGGTTACTTTGTCTTTACTCCCAATTGATTTTTACAATTATACAACATACAACCCCATCCCCTGTATCCCCTTCCCCTTGCCAAGGGGAAGGGGAGGAGGTTTTTAAGAGGGGCTCCGCCCCTCTAGCTCCCCTTTAAGAATAAAAGCTGTTGAGAAATAGCTAGTATCGTAACCCCTATATTGATACTACTGAAAATATAAATTGATTATTCGGTTAATAGTACTCCCCCTAAATCCTGAAATACTTTAGCCGAGTATTCTTCCACTCCGCCTGCCTTATTCATGAACTCAGTATGTAATTTTTCGAAGTCAATCCCTTTTTTAATATTTCTTGGGTCAACTATCTTCCCATCATTTTCTCTTTATCTGAAACCTCAAAGATTTCCTGATTATGATGGGTGAAAATATTTCTAACGGTATTTAACATATTTAAATCCTGGACTTTTTGGTTGTCAATATTAATAAACTTTTCTATTACTTCTGCTCGATATTTTGAGAGTGTTTCGTTATCCATACCTTACTTATACCTTTTCACTTCAAATCTATATAGAATGACCTGCTCGCTGGGGCCGATACCGGCTTTCTGGCGGCAGATGTCAATCTGCTGCTCGACGGTTTCAACCCCTTCAAGGTCGGGCAGGAGCAGTCCCCGTCTGTACCCGGCCTGGACAATCACCCCGTACTTTTTAGCGTCCAGCAGGTCCCGGTTCTCTACCGGTTCCGGCTTGGTCAGCACATCCACACTGTAGTCAAGGTTTTTAAGCTCATCGACTGTCACCGGGTGGAAACGGGGGTCACGGGTGGCTGAGCTGATGGCATTGGTGACAATCTCCTCGGCAATACTGCCTTTAGTCGGTTCAAACGTGCCGATACAGCCCCGCAGGTCATCATGCTTGTGAATGGAAACAAAAACCCCCGCCTCCTCCTTCATCTCGGGGACGAGTTCTGAAGGCTGGAAAGTTTTGCCTTCTCTTATATAGGCCTCCACCGCCTGCCGGGCCAGTTTCACTATCGGGCTGGCGCCGGTGATGATTATCCCGGCGTAGCCAACCACGCTGGCGTAATCACCACTGACATCACCGCTGGTCTGGTACCTGACCAGTTCCGCTCCGGTCGCCCCCAG
>JAZFUC010000062.1:0-5234 GCA_036446995.1 Dehalococcoidales bacterium
TAGTTTCTTTTAAGAGGGGCTCCGCCCCTCTTAAACTCCCCTTTCCTTATTAAGGAGAGGGGGATTAAGGGGGTGAGGTCAACTGGATAAAAATATAAATTCTATTTGGCAAATGTATAAATAAGAAGATGCAAACAGAACCGATAAATGAGCCGATTCCCCATTGACAATACAAATGAGCGGGTCTAATCTAAAGTACTTTAAAAATACCGGGGAGGTACTTATGGACTGGAGCGGTTTAATGACGGACGAGTACGAGCGCGTATCCGGGTTCGTGGAGCACGTGATCGATGGGTTGAGCAAAGACGAACTGGACTGGCGACCTAAAGATGACTGCAACAGCATCGGCTGGCTGGTCTGGCACCTGACCAGGCAGCAGGACCTCCAGGTATCCGGTTTAATGGATGAGGAACAGTTATGGATTCGTGATGGGTGGCACTCAAAATTCAACATGCCTGCTGACGAGGGAGATGTCGGCTTCGGCCATACCACGGAACAGGTGGCTGCCTTCAAATCTCCGGACGTGAAGACTATGCTGGGCTACCAGAAAGCGGTAACGGAAAGGTCAAAAGGTTATTTTCAGACCATCTCCGGGGAAGACCTGGACCGGGAGCTTGATGAACCCATGTTTCAACCATTACCGACCGTGGGCGTTCGTCTGGTCAGCATCGTCCAGGAAGCGGTGACCCACGCCGGCCAGGCAGCTTACCTGCGGGGCTTGCTCAAGGGCAGGGGCTGGCAGACTTTCTAGCGCTAATCTATGGAATGCCTGTCCACGGGCATTCTGCAATTGTTATATCTGTTTATAAAGAGGATTACCCATGCCGCTCAGCGACAGCCAAAAAGAAAAGTTCGGTGACTGGCTGCACTCGAAAAACAGCGACCCCAAATGTCCCTCCTGCGGGCGTAACGAGTGGTCATTCGGTGACATTATTGCCGCTCCAATCTATACAAAGGGGACGGCCGCCAGCGCCGACCCGGTGCCGATGGCCCAGTTGATATGCAAACACTGCGCCTTTGTCAGGTTACACGCCGCCATTCCAATCGGCTTAATCGAGGGAAAAGAGCCAGGTTAGGCAATCCGCGGGACGGTTACCTTTTCACCACCAGTTTTTTGACCGATTGCCCAAGTCCGTCTATGGTCAGCGGGTACATCGGAAACAGCTTGCCGATAGCCCTGACGGTGGGATGAATCCAGGAACGGGGAGTGTCCGGATTCAGCCAGACGCGGTGGCTGAAATGGTCTGAAATGCGCTTCAGCCAGACGATTCCCGGCTGTTCGTTTCTTTCATAGTAATCGATTGCCCCGTATTTATCGGTCAGCTCCCAACTGCCCATCCGGGCATCCCCCACCAGTATCAGCTTGGTGTCTGAATCCACGGTGCGGAGCAGATGTTCCGTGCTGACGGAGTCCTGCCTTTCGATGTCGCGGTAGAGGTTTTCGTAGATACAGTTGTGGAAATAATAGTATTGAAAATCCCTGAAGTGGGTGCTGGAATGGGCCCCCGAGAAAAGCCGGCTGCAAAGAAAAGCAAAGGGGTCCATAGACCCGCCCACGTCCATCAGCAGCAGCACTTTGACGTTGTTTTTCCGGCGGCGCCTCCAGATGAACTCGATGTCGCCCATGTTTTTAGCCGTGGCATCAATTGTCTCATTAAGGTCCAGCTCATCCTCCAGACCCGTCCGGGTGAGCTGCCTCAGTCCTTTCAGAGCCAGCTTTGTCTGCCGGATATCCAGTGTCAGGTCACTGCGGTAATTGCGGAACCTTCTTTCCGCGGCAATCTGGACGGCCTGACCGCCGCCGCCTTCCCCGCCAATCCTGATGCCCGCCGGGTGATTACCGGAATGACCGAAGGGAGAAGTGCCGCCGCGGCCGACCCAGTGCCCGCCGCCGTCGTGCTGCCCGGTCTGCTCCTGGAGTCGTTTGGCCAGTTCTTTCAGCAGTTCTCCCAGTTCGACATCATCGAACTCGAATTTGCCGTCCGCCAGGAACTCTTTTCGGGTCAGGGGGTCTTTCAGCCACTCCATTAGCTTATCTTCAAGCTCGGGACTTCCCTCCAATCCCCGGAAATACTCCTGGAAGGTGACATCATAATGGTCGTAGTAAGACTCGCTTTTGATTAAAATAGACCGGGCCAGGAAATAGAACTCTTCCAGGTTGGTAATGAAACCCCGGTCGAGGGCTTCTATCAGGGTCATCCATTCAGTAATGGAGACCGGCACCTTTTTCTGTTTCAGGGCATAAAAAAAACTGGTGAACATTTGCTAGTATCCTGTCTTGTAAATAAGTCTACAAAATAAATAACCGTATAACCAGCTTTTCTCTCCCCTTGCGGGAGAGATGTAAGTGAGGGGGCATAATACCCTTTCACCCTCACCTGACCTCTCCCGTCAAGGGAGAGGGATTATTCAATTTATTTATCGCTGCTTTAGAATATAATCGCTGCCCAGATTGGACAGGTAGGTATTGTTAAAAATTTCGTAGTCGGTTTCCTTTTTCAGCAGGGCGCTGACCAGGGGGACCCGGCTGGAGATGTCTTTAAGGGGAATGCCGCCGGCCAGAAGGGCCTTTATCCAGTCGATGAGCTCGCTGGTGGAGGGTTTTTTCCTTAACTCATCGATTTCCCTCAAGGCGTAGAATGTTTTCATAGTTTCCCGGAGCAGGTTGTCCTTGATATCCGGGAAGTGCACCCGGACGATCTCCTCCATCAGCTCCTGGGAGGGGAATTCAATATAGTGGAATATACAGCGCCTCAGGAAAGCATCCGGCAGTTCCTTTTCGGCGTTGCTGGTGATAACGGTTATCGGCCGGTGGATAGCGGCCACGGTCTCGTTTGTCTCCGGGATGTAGAAGCTCAGTTCATCGAGCTCGTTAAGCAGGTCGTTGGGAAACTCGATATCGGCCTTGTCCACTTCATCGATGAGGAGCACCAGTTGCTCCGGTGAGGAAAAGGCCTGCCCCAGCTTACCGTGCTTGATGTAATGTTTGATATCTGAAACATCTGTGCCACCGAAGCGGCTGTCGTTTAACCGCTGTACGGTGTCATAGAGATAGAGTCCTTCCTGGGCCTTGGTGGTAGATTTGATATTCCAGACAATCAGTTTCTTGTCCAGCGCCCCGGCGATGCTGTGGGCCAGCAGGGTCTTTCCCGTTCCCGGTTCCCCCCGTATAAGAAGGGGCCTGCCCAGGGCTATAGATACATTTACCGCGTTCCTCAGCGGTTCGGAAGTGACATAGTCACTGGAACCTCTGAACCGGTCAAAACCTTCACTATTCAATAGTCCGTTTCCTCCTGAAATTACTGCTTCTACTTACGATTATACAGGGGTAGGGAGGCGGAATCAAACTTAGCCGAGGCTGGGAAGGGGGGGAACACCTGCATGGTTGACATAAAGCATGAGCTGTTGCACACTCGCCAGTATTATTGCTAGAATACTTTCCATAAAGGACTCTGATTCCGGATGAGAAGTTAAATGACAGATACCTACAATCCCCATGTAATTGAAAAGAAATGGCAGCAGAAATGGGCCGATGACCGGCTTTATGAAGTGGTTGAGGACAGCCCCAAGCCCAAGTACTACGCCTTGACCATGCTTCCCTATACCTCGGGCGACCTCCATATCGGCCACTGGTTTAACTATGTGCCGCCTGATGTCCATGCCCGCTTCAGGCGGATGAATGGCTATAATGTACTCCATCCTATAGGCTTCGATTCGTTCGGGCTGCCGGCCGAGAACGCGGCTATCAAAGAGGGAGTTCATCCCCATACCTGGACGATGAAGAATATAGATAACGTGCGTAAACAGTTAAAAAATATCGGGGCCGTTTACGACTGGGACCGGGAAATAATTACCAGCCAACCGGACTATTACAAATGGACCCAATGGTTTTTCCTCAAACTGTATGAGCATGACCTGGCCTACCGGCGACAGGCCCCGGTTAACTGGTGCCCCAGCTGCCAGACGGTGCTGGCTAATGAACAGGTTGAGGCAGACGGTACCTGCGAAAGATGTCACACCGCCGTTATCCAGAAAGACCTGGAGCAGTGGTTTTTCCGGATAACCAAATATGCCGATGAGTTGTTGCAATATGAAGGAATCGACTGGCCGGAGCGGATAAAGACAATGCAGCGGAACTGGGTGGGCAGGAGCGCCGGCGCCGAGGTATCCTTTCACCTGGACCATCCCGGTGTTGAAGAAAATGAAATACGGGTGTTTACCACCCGTCCCGATACCCTCTACGGGGTTACATTTATGGTGCTGGCTCCGGAACATCCCCTGGTGGCCAAACTAACTGAACCGGAGAAAAAGGACGAGGTGGATGAATATATCGTCCGCTCCCGCCAACAGACCGAGATTGAGCGGCTATCCACGGAGAAGGAAAAGGACGGCGTCTTCACCGGCGCCTTTGTCACCAACCGTCTGAACGGGGAGAAGGTGCCGGTCTGGATTGCCGATTATGTGCTGCTGAGCTATGGCACCGGGGCGGTGATGGCTGTGCCGGCCCACGACGAGCGGGATTTTACCTTCGCTAAAAAGTATAACCTGCCCATCAGGGTGGTAATAACTCCCCCGGAATGGGATGGAAATGAACTGGAAGAAGCCTATACTGAGCCGGGGAGGATGGTAAATTCCGACCGGTTTGACGGCACCCCCAGCCAGTCAGGAATTGAATCTGTCTCCACTTACCTGGCCGAACAGGGCTGGGGAGGACCGGCCGTAACCTACCGGCTGCGAGATTGGCTGATATCACGCCAGCGGTACTGGGGAGCCCCGATTCCGATGATTTACTGTGAAAAAGACGGACTGGTGCCCGTCCCTGAAGAAGACCTGCCGGTACTGCTGCCCGAGGATG
This sequence comes from Dehalococcoidales bacterium, assembly GCA_036446995.1. Lineage (GTDB taxonomy): Bacteria > Chloroflexota > Dehalococcoidia > Dehalococcoidales > UBA2162 > JAZFUC01. The sequence continues at coordinate 4,856 of JAZFUC010000062.1, forward strand.
CCGAGTTTAAACCGACCGGTGAATCCCCCCTGGCTTATCATCAAGGGTTCGTTAACACCACCTGCCCTAAATGCGGCGGGGCAGCCAAACGGGAAACGGATACTATGGACACCTTTATGTGCTCATCGTGGTATTTCCTGCGTTATTGCAGCCCCCATTATGATAAAGGTCCGTTTGACCCTGAAAAATTAAAATACTGGATGCCGGTTGATCTGTATACCGGCGGGGCCGAGCACGCCGTGATGCACCTGCTTTACGCCCGCTTTTTCCTGAAGGCAATCCGGGATATGGGCCTGGTGGACTTTGATGAGCCATTTACCCGGCTATTCAACCAGGGAATTATCATCAGGGAGCACCAGAAGATGAGCAAATCCCGGGG
>JAZFUC010000063.1:0-3000 GCA_036446995.1 Dehalococcoidales bacterium
TTCAGGAAAGAGATTGTCCGGGTAATAAGGCAGTACAAACCGGACCTGGTAGTCACCGCCGACCCCTACCGGCGTTATCTCTGGCACCGGGACCACCGGATTACCGGCCGGGTCGTCCTGGACGCCGTCTTCCCTTACGCCAGAGACTATTATGCCTACCCTGATTTGACTGAAGAAGGGCTGGAGCCTCACAAGGTACTTGAGGTGCTGCTCTGGGGCGCCGAAGAGCCTAATTACAGTTCGGATATTACCGATACTTTCGATATCAAAATGGCCGCCCTGGCCTGCCACAAGAGCCAGCTTGGAGAGCAACTCAGCCCGGAACTGCAGGAAATGCTCAAACACCGGGCCACCGTAGAGGCCGAGGGCGAGGATTTCGAACTCGGTGAGGCCTTTTACCGGGCCGAGATGATGGGCCCGCCCCCGCCTAGGAAGATAACCAGATAATATCCCCGCAGAGACCGGGGTCATGACTGCGCGAGGAAAAGGCGGCGTATTCTTCCTTTTCTTTCTTCAGCACCGTATCATCCCCGTGACCGGGGAATATGGGCGTATCATCAGGCAGAATAAATATCTTTTCCGTTATTGATTTAATTATCCGGGTAAAGGCGGCCGGCGAGCCCGTTTTGCCCGGCCCGGAGGTAAAAATAGTGTCCCCGGACACCAGATAGCGCCCGACCTTGAAGCAGAGGCTGCCGGGAGTATGTCCCGGTGTATGGAGAACCTCAATCTTGAGAGCCCCCACCGGGAGAATATCCCCGTCTGTCAGGTAAAGTTCCTGTTTTGAGGGCAGATTTACGGCATCGGCGGCGTGAACAGCCAGGGGCACCCCCAGGCTGGAATGCACCTGGGAGAGAGCGCCCAGGTGGTCCATATGGTTATGGGTCAGTAGAATATAGCGGGGGTTGGTGGTTTTCAGCTTATCCAGAATAACGCCGGCTTCGGCGGGAGTGTCTATTAAGGCACTCTCCTCTGTTTTCAGGCAAGTCACGATATAAGCGTTGGTGCCGAAGGGACCAAGGGTAAGTTTCTCAATCTGAATATCGTCATCCCTGGCTACGACAGGCATTTTTCTTTCCTCCGCGGTTTTTACAGGCTGCCCAGGCTAGTGGTAAGATTACCATTATATCACGCGCCTTATAATGCGTGGTAGAATATACGGTGAACCTGTTTAATCAGGAGACGGCATAAATGAAATCATCCAGCCGCTGGTTGTATGTGTTCGGAATAGCTATCGGAGTCCTGGTCATAGCTACGGTTGTGCTTGTCCTGACCATCGGGTCGCCGTCTGATGAACCTCTTTTGTCTGAAGATACACCGGAGGGGACGGTGCAGCGGTTCCTGCTGGCTTTAAGGGACGGCGATTACCTGGCGGCTGAAGGTTACCTTTCGCCCTCGGAGGATGACAGAACAGACCTTAAATTCCTGCGCAACCGGACGGTCAGCTCCAGCGAGAGTTCCGGCTGGAAAGCCACCCTGGGGAATACGATAATCAAGGATGATGAAGCCTCGGTGGAAGTGATTATTGATATCTTCCGCCCCCGCGGCCCCTTCGAGAATGCGGTTAATACTCAACAGACTACCTTCTTTCTTGTCAAAGAAGATACCTCCTGGAAAATAACTTCCCCGGTTAATATATGGTGGCTCTACTAGGCCAATAGGGGAGGACTGAATGAGCACTATCAGACGGGTCTATTTTTATACCGTATCCATCATCACTCTGGGTATATTTGCCGCCGGTCTTCAGACGCTGTTACGCCTCCTCCTGGACTCCATCGGCGGGATTGACCGGGTCAGAATTGAAACGCCGGGCTTTGCTGCCCAGCAACTGAGCCTGGGACTGGCCATGCTTATCATCGGCGGGACGCTGTGGGTACTGTTCTGGCGGGCCGTCCGCAGGCAGGTGGCCGGCAGCCCCGTGGAAACAGGCTCTACCATCCGCAAATTTTATCTGAATTTCATAATCACCGTAGCCGCCCTGACCGGCCTCTTCATGGCCGTGGATTTTCTGAACTGGCTGCTGGCAGGGACACCGGGGAGGGATTTCCCTTCCGGAGGACTGGCTACCCTGGTGGTCACGGCCCTCATCTGGTTTTACCACCGGGGGGTAAGTGAGAAAGAAGGGCACCCCTCGCCGGCGGCCCGGACGCTGAGACGCTGGTATATTTACATCCTTTCCGCCTGGGGACTGGTTACGCTGACGGTAGCCCTGGCCCAGTTCCTTACCAATACCATCCTGCACCTGCCCTTTTGGGGAGATTCTGTCTCCGGCAGTTTCTGGAATACCAGCCTCCAGAGCAATATAAGCTGGGCATTAGTCGGCGGCGCTGCCTGGGCTTTTCACTGGTTCCGCATGGCCGGGCAAGACGCTGATTCTACCCTGCGCCAGGTCTATCTCTACCTGCTGACCATACTGGGGGGAGCAGTGGCCGGACTGGTAGCCCTGACTACCACCCTGTACACCATTATCAGGTTTGCCATCGGCGGGCTGGATGTTACCACCGGACTTCATTTCCATCCCCTGGGCTGGACAGTGCCCACCATGCTGGTGGCCGCCGCCGTCTGGGCCTACCACCAGCAGGTAGTGAACGAAGAGGAAGCGGAGATATCCCTGGGCGGGTTCTCTCCCCGGCGGGTCCTCTGGTACCTGATGTCCTTTATCGGCCTGGGCACGGCCATCGCCGGTCTAATAATGCTCTTCGGTCTGATATTCGAGTTACTGACCAATGCCTTTAGCGGCAGCGGGCTGATTGCCATCTCTCCGGGATGGTGGCGCCAGCAGTTGGGACTCGTCCTGGCCCTGCTGATCGTGGGCATTCCTCTCTGGATTTACTACTGGAAAAAAGTGCTGCAAATGGTAACCGGGGGAGGAGTTAGGGAGTGGAGAGCCAGGTCAAGACGTACATATCTTTACGTGATAATAGGAGTGGCCATAATCACCCTGGCGGCCGACATGGTCAACATCGTCTACCAGTTGCTGAACGGCATCCTCCAGGGGAC
>JAZFUC010000064.1:0-4920 GCA_036446995.1 Dehalococcoidales bacterium
TTTATCTGATTTTGGCATGACCTGACTTTACTTGATTTGGGGTGGTAATGCAAGGGATTTATGAATAATAAAACCCCTCACCCTTTATCCCCCCCGATTTCATCGGGGGGGAAGAATTTCTTTTAAGAGGGGCGAAGTCCCTCATAAACTCCCGGTTTTAGGCCAGCTTTTTTTAATAGTGCCGAATTATTATTCGCCCGACCTTCTCCATATTAGAACCGGGAATGGATAAGATAAGATTGCTTCATTCCGATAAATCAGGACTCAAAATAACGGTCACAGCAGGAAGTTTGAAGGGGCGCGGCCCCTTCATAAAAAACCCATCCCCCCCGATTTCATCGGGGGGGATAAAGGGGGTGAGGATTAAACGACCAGAAAAGACTGTCTGATGGAAATACCAATAACGGAGTGAACCTGAATGGATGATTAAGACTGGTTAATCCGGGGAAGAATTACCCCAGCATACCCAGGAAGATACCGGCCACGGTGGCCGTGCCGATAACCCCGGCAATATTCGGCCCCATTGCGTGCATCAGCAGGTAGTTCCTCGGATTGGCCTCCAGCCCCATCCTCTGGACTACCCGGGCCGACATCGGCACCGCGGAGACACCGGCGGCGCCAATCATCGGGTTAATCTTTTCCTTGGAAAAGATGTTCATTATCTTGGCCAGAATCACACCGAAAGCGGTTGAAACCGAGAAAGCGACTATACCCAGGGCGAAGACAATCAGGCTTTCCGCCTGGAGGAAATTCTCCGCGCTCATAAAAGCGCCCACGGCCAGACCGAGCAGGATGGTAAGTATATTCATAAAGGCATTGGTGGCTGTTTCAGCCAGCCTGTCCGTAACCCCGCTGACCGCCAGCATGTTCCCGAACATAAACATGCCGATGAGGGGAGCGGATTTCGGCACCAGCAGGATTATGATAAGAGAAGCGATCAAAGGGAAAACCAGCTTTTCCTTTCTGGAGACCGCTCTCAGCTGGGGTTTCATATATATCGCCCGCTCTTTTTTAGTGGTGAGCAGCTTGATAATCGGCGGCTGGATAATGGGCACCAGGGCCATATAAGTATAGGCCGCCACGGCTGTAGCCCCGATGAAATGAGGGGCCAGCCGGTTGGTCAGATAGATGGTGGTGGGCCCATCAGCCCCTCCGATTATGCCTATGGCAGCAGCCTCATTAATGCCGATACTCACCAGGTCAGGCAGGGCGCTGCCCAGTGCCAGGGCGACAAAAAAGGCGAAGAACACCCCGAACTGGGCCCCGGCGCCAAGAATCAGGGTTTTGGGATTAGCAATCAGGGGACCGAAGTCCATCATCGCCCCCAGGCCGAGGAAGATAAAAACGGGAATAATTTCCGAGGCCAGTCCGTAGCGGAATATCCTGGAAAGTACTCCGGCCGGTTCGCCGGCGACTGCGTAAGATTCAACTACCTGCCCGTTTACGATGGACTCCATCAGTCCCCCCAATGGCAGGTTAACCAGTATTACCCCAAAGCCGATTGGCACCAGTAACAGGGGCTCCATTTTTTTGGCGATGCCCAAGTAAAGCAGGGCCGCTCCGATGAGAAGCATTACCAAAGAGCCCCAGGTCAGGGACCCGAAACCGGTTTCAAAAAGACCAAACACTACTTATCCTTTACAGGCTTTTTTTTAAAATCCGCTAAAATTCTATGGTAGTGATGGGATTCCCGGATTCAACCAACTGCCCGGCGGAAACCTGTATATCGGTAATCTTACCGGCTACCGGAGCCAGGATGGGATTCTCCATTTTCATCGATTCGATGTAGCAGATTACGTCTCCCTCCTGCACCGTATCTCCCGCTTTTACCTCCACACTGATGACTTTACCCGTGATCGGAACTTCTACAATTTCCTGTGCCAAGTTCAGGCTCCTTTCTCATTATTCCCCGCCTCTTCCTTACCGGCCTCAATTTTCCCTATTATCAGTCCGGTCAACCAGATAGCCAGGCCAAGGATAATCAGCACCATGAAGACAACGCCGAAGCCCACTCCGCCAATCTGCCAGGCAAATCCCCAGTCTATCGCCATCCTGCCGGTCTACTCCTTGATCTTACTTCCAGCCATATTTCCAGATAATAAAAGGGCGGGTATCGATATATGAAAATCCCCGCCCTTTTGTTAACCCCAGGTTTTGATAATCATTTTCAGATTACTGTTCAGGTTCTCCCGTTAAGGCTCCCACTGCCGGCGGGTGAATCACAATCTCTTCCTCTTCCACGTCAACAGTCACTGAGTCACCTGAACCGAACTCACCGCGGAGCAAACTGTCCGAAAGCTTGTCTTCAACCATATCCTGGATGGCCCTCCGCAACGGTCTGGCCCCATAAGCCTCATCGTAGCCCTTCTCGCCAAGGAAATCCTTAGCGGCCTCGGTCACATCCAGCTTTATCCCTTTTTCCGCCAGCTGCTGGGTTACCGTGACCAGCATCAGGTCAACTATCTGCCGGATGTTATCCTTGTTCAGGGAGTGGAATACCATGGTGCCGTCAATACGGTTCAGAAACTCAGGACGGAAGCTCTTCTTCATCTCGTCAAGCAGCTTGTCCTTCATCTTGCCATAGTCCACCTGCTGGGACTTGGCTTCATCAGCCCGCGAGGTAAAGCCGATGGCCCCACCCTTCTGTATCAGTTCCGCGCCGATATTACTGGTCATAATGATTATGGTATTGCGGAAGTCTACCCGGCGTCCCTTTGAATCGGTCAGATGACCGTCATCAAAAATCTGCAACAGGATATTAAAGACATCCGGGTGGGCCTTCTCTATCTCATCGAGCAGTATGCAAGAGTAAGACTTGCGTCTCACGGCTTCGGTTAATTGCCCGCCCTCATCATAGCCGATGTATCCGGGGGGCGCCCCGACCAGCCGGGAAACAGTGTGCTTCTCCTGGTATTCGGACATGTCAAGCCTTATCAGGGAGTCCTCACTGCCGAACATAAACTTGGCCAGGGACCTGACCAACTCGGTCTTGCCGACACCGGTCGGCCCGAGAAAGATGAAATTACCGATAGGATGCCGGGGGTCTTTCAGCCCGGCCCGGGCCCGTCTCACGGCCTTTGAAATCATATCAATGGCCTCGTCCTGGCCGACAATTCGCTTGTGGAGCACCTCCTCCATATTAAGCAGGCGGGCGGTTTCATCACCGCTGAGCTGGACCACCGGAACGCCCGTCCACATGCTGACTACCTGGGCGATATCTTCGGCAGTCACCACCGGTTTCTCCTCGTCTATTTCAGCCTGCCGTTCCTCTTTCAGGCGCTTGATTTTCTCTTCAATCTGAAGCTCCTGCTGGCGAAGTTCGGCAGCATAATCATACTTCTGACTGGCCAGAGCGGCTTCCTTCTCTTTGCGCACGCTGTCCTGGGTCTGCTTCTCTACCTTCAACTCCGGAGCCGGAGCCCGGTGCTGAATTCTGACCCTGGATGACGCTTCGTCAATTACATCTATCGCCTTGTCCGGCAGAAAACGGTCCGGTATATAGCGGGCAGCCAGCGTGGCGGCGGCGCTCAAGGCCTCATCACTTATCGTCAGCTTGTGGTGGCTCTCGTAACGCTCCCTGATGCCCTTTAGTATTTCCAGCGTCTCTTCCGTGGAAGGCTCTTCAACAAGGACAGGCTGGAAACGGCGTTCCAGAGCCGGATCCTTTTCCACGTGCTTGCGGAAATCATCAAGGGTGGTGGCGCCAATGCACTGCAGTTCTCCCCTGGCCAGTGACGGCTTGAGGATACTGGCGGCGTCAACCGCCCCTTCGGCCGCGCCGGCGCCTACTATGGTATGAAACTCGTCAATAAAGAGGACGCAATTACCGGAGGTTTTTATCTCCGTTATAATCTTCTTCAGTCGTTCTTCAAATTCACCGCGGTATTTGGTCCCGGCCACCACGGAAGCTATATCCAGCGTGACCAGTCGCTTGTCCTCAAGGGTCTCGGGGACATCACCCTCGGCAATGCGATGGGCCAGAAGCTCCACTATAGCCGTTTTGCCCACGCCGGGTTCTCCGATGAGGGCCGGGTTATTCTTGGTGCGGCGGCTGAGTATCTGTATTACCCTGTCCACCTCTTTAGTCCGGCCGATAACCGGGTCCAGTCTCCCGTCCCGGGCGGCGGCCGTCAGGTCAACACTCAGCTGGTCCAGCACCGGAGTCTTGCTGGCAGACTTGCCCCCCTTGGACCGGGCAGCGGCGCCCCCCTGGCTGAGGATATTAGTCGTCTCGGTCCGTCCCTGTTCAAGGGTAATGCCAAAGCTGTCCAGCACTCCAGCGGCCACTCCTTCACCTTCATGGAGCAGGCCGAGCAGGATATGCTCTGTGCCAATGTAGTTATGGCCCAGATGACGCGCCTCATCTATGGCCAGTTCAATTACTCTCTTGGCCCTGGGAGTCAGGCCGATCTCACCGACGCTGGATTTCTCACCCCGTCCGATAATGAATTCCACAGCGGAACGCACCTTGGAAAGGCTGATACCCAGATTAGTGAGCACCTTGGCCGCCATCCCTTCTTCTTCACGGATAAGTCCAAGCAGGATGTGCTCGGTGCCGATATAACTGTGGTTCAGGTTCTGGGCCTCTTCCTGGGCGGAAGTAAGGACCCGGCGGGCTCGTTCTGAAAATTTCTCAAATCGACTAGGCATCTTTTCTCCTTAGATTTGCTAACTTGTAGCCTTTGTCACCTTTATAATAATTATAATTCAACTTTAAATAAAGGTCAAAGAGTATAGCCGATATTACCTGTCAATCCTGTAAGTTGCTGGTGATGTCCCCTGGCAGTGACTTATTTTCCACAAGGGGTCACCCCCTCAGTATCCTCTGCGCTGGGGCGTTTCACTTCCGTGTTCGGGATGGGAACGGGTGGTTCCACCCCGCTCCAACCACCAGAGGACAATCACCATTAACCGCTATGA
>JAZFUC010000065.1:0-5390 GCA_036446995.1 Dehalococcoidales bacterium
TTTCGGCCGCTCTTATTATCGGGGCCGTGGCCTTTATTATATCGGTATTCGGCTTTTTTCTCGGTAAAAGAGCGGGGCGTCTGCTGGGCAGAAGGGCGGAGACTTTCGGCGGGATAATCCTCATCGCTATCGGCTTGCGAATCCTTCTTACTCATATTATCCAGTAAACAACGGTATTAAGCAGAAATATGGCGCAACGATGCCGCAGAGCCCTCTCGGGTAGCGCCTGACTCTCTTCAACCGTTTGACAGCTTCTCTATGGATGGTTTATTGTATCAGTAGACTCAGAAAAATCAGAAAGAACTGAATTAACCGGGAGGTAAGAATGGAAGAAAAGCAGATTGACGAGTCCGACTGTTCCGGGGAAGAGATGGCCTGTTGCAAAGTCGAGGCTCTGGTCAGCGTGGATGAGAGAGGACAGATGGTGCTGCCCAAGGAGCTCAGGGAAAAGGCCAAGATACAGGCCGGCGACAAGCTGGCCGTTTCCAGCTGGGTGAAAGACGGCAAAGTATGCTGTATATTCCTGACCAGGGCCGACGATCTGGCCGAAATGGTAAAAGAGGCCCTGGGACCGGTGATGAAAGAAATAATCAAGACATAATTATTAAGGGGGGATTCTGATATGAAAGACGATGAGATAAGAAAGACGGTCAGGGAAAGCTATGGCAAGGTTGCCCTGAGGGAAGCCGAAGAGGTATCCTGCTGCGGCGCCGGCAGCACACAGAGCGATGTAAGCAGGGCAATCGGCTATTCAGAGGAAGAACTGGGGGCTGTGCCTGAGGGGGCTAACCTGGGGCTCGGCTGCGGTAATCCTACTGCCCTGGCTTCTCTGAAAGCGGGAGAGGTGGTGCTGGACCTGGGTTCCGGCGCCGGGTTCGATTGTTTTCTGGCCTCGGAGAAAGTCGGGAAAAAGGGAAAGGTAATCGGGGTGGATATGACCCCCCCGATGCTTGAGAAAGCCAGGGAAAACGCCCTGAAGGGCGGTTATGAGAATACCGAGTTCCGCCTGGGAGAGATTGAAAACCTGCCCGTGGCTGATGGTTCCGTGGATGTGGTGATATCAAACTGTGTCATTAACCTGTCACCGGACAAGAAGAGGGTATTCCAGGAAGCTTACCGGGTGCTTAAACCGGGCGGCCGGGTAATGGTATCGGACATAACCCTGCTCAGGGAGCTGCCTGATTCCATCCGGGGTTCTGTCGAGGCGTATGTCTGCTGTGTCGCCGGGGCCGTCACCCGTGAAGATTACCTGGCCATCATCAGCCAGGCGGGTTTCACCGATGTTGAGATAGTGAAAGAGACGTCCGGCCGGGGAATATACCGCCAGGAGACCGTGGACAAACTGGTTAAGGGCTCCGGAGTCCCGGTTGATGTCGTCGGGGAAGTCGAGAATTCGATAATCAGTATGCAGGTGCAGGCGGTTAAGCCTGGATAGGCAAGGCACGGGGAACTACTGGAGAGCTATCTTTGCGATAGAATGATAATAAAAGGGGGCTCCGCCTTGGCGGAGCCCCTGTACTTTTTGGATAATTACCTGCCCGGCTATATCCGGGCGGCCGCTTTTATGGTCACCCCCGGCAGGGGAACATTCTGTTTAAGCAGGTTTGCCTGGAGGGCCGAAGTGTCAACCTCTCTGGGACTTGTGCCGGCTTTTATGGCCAGGGCCGCGGCCGTTCCGGCGGCCTGCCCCATCGGTATGCACTGCTGAATCCAGTTCAGGGCGTTATTGGCGGCCACATCTGAGGAGAAGCAGCGTCCGGCCACCAGCAGATTGTCCACCCGCCTGGGCAAGAGGGCCCGGTAGGGAATGTGGACCAGGGGATAGTCAGAAGATGGGCCGCGGCCCAGGTGAGGCAGCACGGCAATAGAGTCATCGTGGACCAGGCCGGAGAGCACGTCGTCCCAGCTGACCACATATTCCCCGGTCAGCCGGCGGCTGCCCCGGGTGCCGATCTGGGAGGCGGTATCCATCAAGAAGCTGTCCTTGAAGCCGGGCACTTTCTCTTTCAGGAATTTGAGGGATATCAGCATCGACTTGCGGGCATTGACCTCCACCCAGGTGAGGTCTTCTACATTGAGGGCGTCCAGGTTGGGCAGCCAGTTATTGCACCAGAGCACGTCATCATGGGCGCTTCTCCAGTAGGTATTGAAACCGCCGGAATCGGTCAGTTCTTTCATCAGGCGGTCGTGCTCTTCCTTTTCATTGTCCCTGAAGTCAATATAGCGGTCGGCATCGACGCCAGCTATTCTGAAGACCAGGGCCAGGTTAGCCGACCTGACACTACGGTCGATAGTACCGTCAAATTCAGCCCCCGCGGAGGCGAACATGTCACCGTCACCGGTGGTATCTATAGTTATCTGAGAGAGGATAGCCTGCCGGCCTGATTTGCTCTCGAAGACCATTCCCCGTAATTTATCATCTTCGGCAATGGCCCGGCTCCCCCAGGAGTGGAGCAGCAGCTTTACACCGGCCTCTTCCACCATATCGTTCAGCACGCATTTGAGCATTTCAGGGTCGACCAGCGCGCCGTATCTGACCGAACCGCCGGCGGTATAAGCGCCGGTGCCCCGGCGCCGCCAGTGTGCCACTATCTGCTGGTCGGTGGAGCCCACTTCATCATCTTTGGGGTGAAGTGCCCCGCCCAGGACATCCAGCCGGTCTATCATTTCCTGGCACAGGCCGGCTATCTGTCTATCGGCCGTGCCGTTGCTCATAAAGGGAATGAGTATCACCAGCCCGCCGGTAGCCATTCCTCCCAGGTGTCCATACCTCTCCACCAGGGTGGTCCGGGCTCCATTCCGGGCGGATGCCACGGCAGCGGCAACTCCGGCCGGGCCGCCGCCCACTACTACCACATCAGTTTCGCTAAAGACCCGCGTCTCTCTGGCTGCTTCCTGAATTGTTTTCATAACCGGTGTCTCCCATTGCCCTGATTAAATGGTCAGGTGTTATTGGATAATCCGTATTTTACGCTTTCCCGTTTGAGACAGCAAATGGGAAGGGCCTGACTTTAAATTGTATCAAGTTGATTATTTTGTTATTGAGGGAGTTTGTCACACAGACTACGCGAACCCCATCCCCCTTTATCCCCCTTCCCCTCAAAAAGGGGAAGGGGGAAGTTCACAGTTAGAGAGGGGGCTTAGCCCCCTCTCTAACTCTCCTCTGATATGATTGGGGGGATACAGGGATTCATCAAAAACGATTCACCCTGAAGGCGATAACGTAAAGTAGAAAGGGGCCGGAGGTTTATCCTCCGGCCCCTTTTTGGCCAGTATGGTTATAGAACCTGCTTGACCTAGTATCCCATTGACTTTTTCAGGTCCTGGTCAACCCAGAAATATTTGATATTGACACCGGCCTCCCCCATACCGCCGGTATTCTTTAACCAGGGCCACCAGAGGGTATATACCAATGGTGTCGGGAACGGTATCTTGAAAGCCTGCTCAATCAGGTAAGGCCTCAACTGTTCAACCGCTTCGTAAACCGCCGGCCAGTTGGTATACAGGTTCTCTGACATCGTGTCAAAGTAACCTTCAATTATCGGGTCTTCCGGCGCGTTTTCGTCAAGGCGGCTGGCGAACTGAAGCCGGTTATCCCCGCGATAGTAACCTACATAGGTGTACAGCGAGAACGCGAAACTGCCCGGAGAAGTGCCGGCTGTCCCATAGATCATGTCGTCCCAGTCGAAAGTGCGGGTAACCATGGAGGTCAGAGCGGTGGCATCCGTGACTTCTATGTCCAGCTCAACGCCTATGGCGTCCCACATGCCTGCTAACAGAGACACTTCATCGGCCCTGACTCCCGGTACAGTAGGCACCAGCACCTTAGCCTTGAAGCCGTCAGGGTAGCCGGCCTCGGCCATGAGCGCTTTAGCCTTGGCTACATCGTAGCTGAAGAGGTCCTGAACTGATTGATCCAGTTCATCTAGAGGTACGTAGCCCACTCCCTCGAAATTCGGGTCGGTGAGAATCATTTCCATTTGAGCCTCACCGTCGTAAAGGTCATTCACGATGGAGTCGTAGTCAGTTGCCAGCATCAGTGCCTGGCGTACCTTGCGACCGTTATCGGTCAAGGCCCAGGGCTTGGTCGGGTCGGTAAAGTTGAAATTCACTGCCTTACCTGCTCCGAACCCGCTGGGAAGATATGAATTGTACTCGATGCCGGGTGCGGTCGAAATTATTTGCAGGGCATCTTCCCTGGGTACCCCGGCTCCTCCCAGAACATCCAGCTTGCCGGTGCGTAAAGCCGCAAAGGTAGTTGAGCCATCCGGTATCACTAGTCTCCGGAGTTTGTCAGCATAAGGCAACTGGTCTCCCTTGCCCGGACCGATCGGGTTCTCAAGATAGTAGATGGGATTCCTTATGTAGGTAGCCTGACTGCTGGCTACATAATCGGTCAGCATCCAGGGACCGGTGCCCACTTGCATTCTCCAGTCATCTATATTACCGAATTGCTCGATGATATCTGTGGGCTGGAGAATCGCGAAACCACCGCCTTCGAGTACCCACCATTGAGCCGTGATTGGCTGCACAGGGGTCAAGACGGTTAGTTCCCACGGACCGGTCTGTTCAAATACCATTGCGTTGGCCACCCGCGGCTGCAGGCGCTGCATCGCCGAACCTTCGCCGTGGATCATCCGATCGTAGCTGGAGAGGATGTCATCCATCGTCACCAGGCGGCCGCCCATGATGTCTCCACCAGGGTTGTCCACCGGCTGCCAGTGCATATTCTGCCGTACCTGAAATACCCAAACTCCCGGGGCGGTTATCTCCACACTTTCAACCAGGCCCGGTCCCATATAGCCTTCCGGGGCGCTTACGGCCCGGACGTCAAATTCACCGGTGCCCCCCAGGGCCTTCCCTCTGGCCCAGTCGAAGTCGAGTAACTGCTCGTGGGAATAACCCAGTATAAGAGCTCCGGCCATCATGTGGCCGGCAGCGCTGTCACAGCAGGACGGGTCGACGTTTGTCCGTACGGTGATGGTACCGCCATACCGCGGCCTGGTGGGATCGACCACCTCCTCTTCCTCCTCTTCCTCTACGGCCTCTTTCTCCTCTTCCTCTACCGCCTCTTTCTCCTTCTCTTCTTCACTAACCACTATCCCCGGGCCCCTCGTCACATCCGTGTCTGCCGCCTGCCCGCAGGCTACCACGACAAAGGATAACGCAATCAGGCAGCTTACCAGTATCATTGTAAAATTCTTTTTCATCTTCATCTGTTCCTCCTTGTCCAATTATTTTGGTTGTTGCCTACCGAGTTTGGTGTCCCCTAATCCTCAGTTAGACTCGACTTTCTGTCTTATATATCAGGTTGGCCCTGTCACTAAGCCCGATTACCCCCAGGGCTCCGGACACGGGAGGGGTGTGGTTGGTATTTAAGCCGATGCCGC
>JAZFUC010000066.1:0-2264 GCA_036446995.1 Dehalococcoidales bacterium
AACCAGGTCTTCACTTTCCGGTCTTTTCCGGACCAGTTCATCATAGAGAGCCTCAGCCGAGATTCCCTGCCTGGAGTCATCAAAATCACCGTCTTCGACCAGGTCATTTTTTACATTGAATTCAGCGATTTTCAAGTCAACCTCAAGAGTTCTGTCAAAGGGACAATTTTCAACCGGTATCTGGTGAATCCGGCGCAGTCCCCGGGCCAACAGCTTTACCAGGCCGGCTCTATCCATATTACCGCTTAAACTTGCGGCATCAGTGCCAGGAATCCCGGAAATGAGGAGATAGTCACGGTCATCGTCCTCATCAAAGCAGATTACCTCCGGCACGGGTAATTTATCTGAAAGCCACTTTAGTACTTCACGTTCCTCCAGTAAATCTCGTCTGGGTAGTTTGTGGGCAATCTTGAGGAAATAATCCGGGCGGCCGGGTTTTTGGAGACAGAAAACCTTGGCTGATGATTTTCCAATCGATACCTCAATCCAGAGATAGCCCGTTATCATTTCACTGATTGATTCAGGTATTTTAACTTGGGGCTGCATTTTGATAAACCTCGCCTGGTGGGAACTGTATGTTTTACTATTATACATATAAATGACCAGCTCAATAATAACTTGACAGTAAGGGAAGTGATGGCGTATATGGTATATACCGTAAAACAATCGGCTGGTATCAGCCACCGATCTTTTTAAATCATCAAGGAGGAATATACTATAATGAGCACGACCAATTCAAAAGAAGAAGCGTTCTCAACCAGGTTAAAAGTCAGCAAGAAGAAGGACGTGGTGGTGGTGGGTTCAGGTCCCTCCGGAGTGATGGCCGCCCTGTCAGCCAGGCGGAACGGCGCTGACGTTCTCCTCATCGAACGGGAAAGCTACCTGGGCGGTATGATGACCGGCGGCGGCATCGGTGGCATTGGTATTAACGGCTACACTGCGGCAACAGAAGGTAATCCCATTGTGGTCCAGGGAATATCTCTGGAGCTGCTTAAGAGGCTTCAAGAGGCCGGGGGAGCCCCTCCCGGAGACCCGGTTACCCGCCCTCCAATTGACCCGGCGGTTCTGATTCACCTGTTGGATGAGATGATGGAGGAATCTAATGTTGAGGTACTCTTCAACACGATTGCCTTTGATGTGATTATCGAAGACGGTTTGGTCAAAGGTGTTGCCATAGCCAACAAGTCAGGCGGGCAAGTCATCCTGGCAGATGTGGTTATTGATGCCACGGCTGACGCTGACCTGGCCGCTGCTGCCGGGGCTCCTTTTGTAATTGGCAGGCCCAAGGATGGTCGTCATCATGGCGGTTCACTAGATTTGCAGATTGGCGGGATAGATGTTGACAGATTCGTAGAATACCTGAAGAACCAGCCTGACCTGACCGAGGAAGAAAGGCGGGAACTGGAGGCGGACAGATCACGTCTGATGGGAGCCGGACGAGATCCGAATACGTCTCTGACTATAGACGGTCAAACAGTGGTACGAGAACTGGTGGGCGCCCAGTTATCATGGGGGAGTGTTGAAAAAGCCCAAAAAGAAGGAGGCAAGCTGCCCTTAAGGATTGCCACCGGTGGCGGCGGTCCGATGCCAGGGAGAGCTTCGGCTCCTGTAAAAGACGGGAAATATGTGCCTCTTCCAGCCGGACTTGATGTGGAATGGGTTGATTTCATTAAGAAGGGTGAAGTCCCTCCGCTGATGGGAGCGGCCAAACATGTCTATCCGCCACCCCGTTTTGCCGGTATTGGGGTTATCAGGTACGGTAAAATCCGGGCTGACCAGATGATGTCGGGCGTTTATGAATGCTGGTTTGACCATACCAACCAGGAAGAAATCAGCAAAGCGCTAATATTTATGAGGAAACTGAATAAAGTTTACATAAAGTTCCTCAGGGAGCGTGTCCCCGGCTTTGAAGAGGCTTACATCATAATGGAATCCCCAACTGTCGGGACGCGAGAGGGCAGAAGAATCATCGGCGAATACGTACTCACCGAACATGACATTATAGGCGCGAAAAGATTCCCCGACGTGATTGGTATGGGCGGACCCCGTGGTCCTGACGCTCATAGTGTCACCGGGCTCTGGGGTGATGGTGTGAGTTCCCAGCTTACCAAACCCTACGATATCCCATACCGTTGCCTGGTACCCCAGAAAGTTGATAACCTGCTGGTTGTGGGAAGATGTATATCGACCAGCCACCTTGCTTTCGGGGCTACCCGGGATATGGCTACCTGCATGTCAACCGGTGAGGCGGGTGGAGCAGCCGC